>JAUUYW010000079.1 GCA_030590265.1 Candidatus Krumholzibacteriia bacterium | reverse complement strand
TCCGTGTGACGTTGCCGGTCCAGGATTGCCAACTCGATGATGTAACCATGGGTGTTCGCGATGTTAACAACAATGATATGGACTTCGAAATGGACCAACTGTCGGATGTCCCCTTGGTTTTGGGATTCTCCCTGGGTAATAACTACCCAAATCCGTTCAATCCCATGACCACCATCGAGTTTACGCTTCCCGAAACTCAACTTGTTAGACTGAGTATCTATAGCATAGATGGTCGTTTGATCACCAACCTGGTCAACGAGCAATATTCCGCTGGTAGACATTCAGTGGTCTGGAAGGGACGCAATGGTCAAGGCCAAACTGTGGCTTCTGGTACTTACTTCTATCGTATCAATGCTGGTTCGTTCAGCGAAACCCATAAGATGGTGCTGACCAAGTAGGTCGTGCCTTTGAAAATGTTATTCCCTTTCCCCATGGCACTATTCCAGTGCCATGGGGTTTCTCAATAACACCTATCGATCATCCTGAAGAATATTGAGGCGATGCAAACGAACCCGTGGATGGGCTTATAAACTTTAGTCCGGTGCCTTCACCACCAACGACAACCCCTGCTCAAAATCAAACAAGGTCTGCCGACGCAGATCCGCCCCCGCCAAACGGTAATTAACAAAAGCATCCAGATAACTCCTGCGAGCCTGCACCAAACGGTCCCGATTGTCAGCCAAAACCTGGCTGGTGATGTCCCCGGTCTCGAACCGTTCACGGCTGATGTTGTAACTGCGCAAAGCGATTTCCTGGCTTTTATCAAGCACTTCCAAACGGCGTTTGGCACCCTCAAAACGGGCCAGAGCAGCCTGAACCTCCCGGGCAATATCCCGCAAAAGATTGTCCTGGTCGAGTTTTCTTCGCCTGACCGCCACCTCTGCAGAAGCAACTTCCTGCTCGTTCACACCCGAATCCCACAAGGGAATACTCAAGCTGAAACGCACCCCTTTGTTGCCGGGACGCCGTCTCAAATCAGACCAGCTGGAATCGACCAAATCGCCCAGACCAGCATCAGTCAAAGTAGGATCGCTGATACCGGTCAGGTTATAGAAAGCGCTCAATTCTCCCTTGAAATCGCTGCGGGCATCAGTTTGGATCACGGTGATTTCCGAACTGCGAACCTGGTCAAACAAATCGTTGATTTCGGTGCGATATTCCAGGGCATGGTCCAGAGCCAGATCATGGTCCACTTCATAAATGTGGGGAGCCAGGCTGGCCGACGCCCGCACAGGCTGGGACATGGGCAAGCCCACCAACAGGCGAAAGCGATCCCCCGCCAGAATCAGGTCAGACTCCCGGCCCAGCAGATCGTTGTGGGAACCTGCCAAGTCAACCTCCATTTGCAGGGCTTCCACTTCAGGAATGAGACCCGCTTGAAATTTGCGTTGAGCCAGATCAAAGTTCTGTTGTTGGCGCTCGAGGGCATCACTGGCAATGGCCAGCTCCTGCTGAGCTTTGACCAATTGGTAAAAAAAGGATGTCACTTCATAAAACAGATTCAACTGCCCACGCTGGTAGGACCGCTTGGCCAGACGATGGCCAATCTCCGCCGTTTCCAATCCCAGCTTCAGATCGTTGGGAGTGAACAAAGGCTGGCTGAGGCTGATCTCATAACTGTTGAAGAATGTTTTCTGGTCCAGGGTTTGGTCGGTGGACGGATCGTAAAAAGTATCCTCCTGATTATAGAGATGCCCCGAAAGACTGACCACACCGTCGGTGGGCAGGGGTTGGTTCAATTGCAGGGTGGCGCTCATTTCGCGACTGCCATAACTGTCGTATCGAGGCAGGTCGCCTGGCACCTGGACCCGTTGCACACCTTCAACAAGCTCGGGCAAAGCCAGCTGCAAATCGGCATGGGTGCGAAAACGTCCTTTGGCTGCAGACACATCGTGCTCGGCACGATTCAGGCTCAAATCCAGAACCCGGGCGGCGTAACTGTCATCCAGAGCCAGAGCAATAGCCTGGTTCAAGTCCACAGTGAGGCTGTCTCCAACCGAAGAAGGCAAAGGTGGCAAATCCACAAACAAACTGTTCGTGACCACAAGCAAGGGAACCAACAGGGTGACGGTAGAAAAAAACATCATTGGTACCTAAGACATTCGATGGGGTTCAAAGAAGCCGCCCGGCGCGCAGGGACATACCCAAAGGTTATGCCCACAGCAACCGAAACGCCGAACGCGAGAATGATCGAAAAAGGAGAGATGACTGTGGTCCAACCGGCGGAAGCGCTGATAATCCAGGCCAGGGAAACACCCAGGGCGATCCCCATCAATCCACCAAAAATGCTCACCGCGGCGGCCTCCACCAGGAACTGCCTCATGATGTTGGTACGGGTGGCCCCCAGAGATAGCCTGATGCCGATTTCGCCGGTTCTTTCCAGAACGCTGGAAAGCATGATGTTCATGATGCCGATGCCGCCAACCAGCAGGGAAATGCCAGCGATGGCGCCCATGATCAGCGAAAAAATACGCTGAGTGGCCTGGCGTTGCCGAATCAGCTCCAAAGGCACAATGACTTCAAAATCCTTTGCGGCCAGGTGTCGGCGTTGAAGCAGGCGCTCGGTCAGTTCGGCCACGGGGCCAAGCATTTCAATATCTTTGACCTGGATAATCAAACGATCCAATTCCCGGTCCCAGCGCTTCCGCTCACCCCGCAACAGGGCGCAATTCAAAGGGATGCAGATGTCGCGATCGGTGGACCTGAGCAGCCCATCCTGATCATCATCACCAGCGCTGCCGCCGGCAAAAACACCAATGATTTCGTACCAGACACCGGCAATTTTGATGAAGCTTCCCAAGGGCTCGGCCAGGCCGCACAACTCACGAGTCAGTCCGGATCCGATCACCGCCACCCGGGTGGCTTCCTGGTTTTCATAAGCAGTAAAAAACCGGCCGGAGAGCAGACGGTCACGGCGAACAACTGGCAACTCGGGAGTAGTGCCAACCACCGAAACCCGGACCTGATTCTTGGCCTGAACCGTCACTTCGGATACGGCCATGGGCACCACTGAGATGATGGCCGGAGTAATATTACCCAAGGCCGTTGCATCGGCCCGGGACAGCCCCCGGCTTTTGGTTGAAGCTTCATCAGAAGGCAGGTTTTCCGGAGGATCCCGATGCAGCACCACAATGTTGTCCACACCCAAAGACTCGAATTGGGAAAGAGCCTCGCTTTTTGCGCCTTCGCTGATGGAAAGCATGGAGATAACCGCGGCCACGCCAAAAACCACACCCAGAGTGGTCAGAAAAGTACGAACCCGGTGATCCTTCAGGCCGGAAATGGCCAGTCGTGTTTCTTCAATCATGAATCAGCCTTGTCTTCGGCCTCAGCCTCGTCACCTGGGCGAATCAACAAGAGCTCATCGCCGGATTTGACCCCGTCTTCGATGATCACCCGGTCCTCTCCCTCCTGGCCCAATTGTACTGCCCGTGATTTCCCTCCCTGCAGGTACACCACAGGGCCATCCTTTTCCTGGAAGACAGCTTCCAGGGGAACATGAATCACGTCGGAAAACTCTTCGTGGAGGATAATGCACTGAGCAGTCATTCCCGGAAGAAGGCCGGACACATCGCCTTCGATCAGGATATCCACATCGAAAACCTTGATCTTGTCGTCGCCCTCCTGACGGGCCAGGGGAGAAATGCGCGTGACTTTCCCCTGCAGTGTTCGATCCTGAAATGCATCGATGGTAATCTCGGCCACTTGTTCAAGGGCCAGACCATGAATGTCAACTTCGTTCACCCAGGTGTTGACTAAAAAAGCAGACAGGTCAGGCAATTCCAAGATGCTGGTACCGTCCCAAACCTGGTCCCCAACTCTTACTTTTCGGTTGCCCGAGGGACCCCATATCTTGTTGTAAACAACCATGCCTGAATCCGGTGCCAGAATCACCATCTTTTCCAGATTTTCCTGTGATTTGTCCAGGTCGATGCGCGCCTTTCTTACTTTCACTTCCTTTTCCGTCAGCTGGGCTGCCGCAATGCCTATTTGGGCCTTCAAATCTTCCTCGGCCTCCTGGAGATCCAGCTCCGAACGACGCAAATCCAGCTCCTGCTGGCGTTGCCGCGAAAGGCTTTCAAATTTCATGGATTCGGTTTGCAACTTGGCTTTTTCCAGGGACAATTCCTGCCTTTGCAGCGTGGCTTTTTTCTGGGCCTTATTTTTGACGTTGGTCACCCGTTGTTTTTCCAACTCCGCCAGTGCCCCTTCATAGGCTGCCTGTTGCTCTTCCACCCTTTTCTCCAGACGGTCCGTATCAAAACGAGCCAACTCATCCCCGGTCGCAACCATTGAGCCTTCGTCAATGAGGCTGATAATTTTGTTGTTCCACCCGGGTGGCGCCGGAATTGGTTGGCTGTTGACCGCAGCCAACTCCCCCACCGTGGTGGTAGTCACCGCAAAGTGCCCTTGCAGAACCGTTGTCATGGGCAGCGAAGACGATGCGCCCCCGCGGGTAAACCAAAGACCCAAGGCAATGATGGCTCCGATCCCGATGACCCCTAATATGACCCGGTTGCGAGTGAAGCCGGCTTTGTTACTCACTTTTTCCTCCAAGTTCGATAGTCACCCGGGCGGACATGCCCGGTTTGAGGCGGGAATCATTGGCATCAATGGTGGCTGTGGCTTCAAAGCGTCGCGCGACACCGCCTTCTTCAGCCTCCAGGGGAAGACGCCCCACCTTTTCCACCATTCCGGAAAAGACAGAGTTGACGTAGGCATCCAAAACGACCTCCACCTTCTGCCCTTTTTGCAACCTCCAGCGGTCTTTTTCATGGACCGTGAATTGCACCTTCATGGTGGAAGTATCGGTGATTTCCAACACTGTAGCCTGGCGCGGAACTTCGTCTCCTGCACGGAAGGATTTGATGCCTTCATCAGTGTATTCGCGGTGATACACCACCATGCCTTCAGCCGGTGTGGTGACTGCCAATTGATCGAGGTAGGTTTGCAGGCGATCCACTCTGGCTTCTTGCTTGACGGCTTTGAGATAAGCCTGAGCTATTTCGAGACTGTCCAGAGTGGTCTGAGCCAAGCGGTTGCGACTGGCCTGCTGCAGATCGATTTCAGCCTGCTTTCCCGCCAATTCGGCATTCTGGCGTATCGATTCCGATTCGTAGCGTTTGTTTTCCTGGTCCAGGCCTGCCATTTCATTGGCCAACCGGGCTTTGGCGACGCTGTTCCTGGTTCGCGTTCGATTGGCCACATCCTGGGCACGGGCTCCCGATACCTTGAGCTGCATGAGATCCAGTTCGTCGGTGTTCTGTTTGATGTAGGCCCCGAAGGTATCGGTTTCAAAAAGGATGACCGTATCGCCGGCGGCAACTTGCATACCCTCAGGTGCCATCCAGATAATGCGTTGGCTGCCACCCCAGTTGGGAGCATTGATGCTGACGGTGTTGGCGGCGGTTATGGCGCCTGCTTCGTTGAGTTGGGTGATGGTGCCAGTGAAAACCGGAGCTTGTTCGGGAGTGCTGTCCCGGCATCCGCCCAAACAGAGGATTCCCAAAAGCGAGACGAGTACCAGCTTATGCGGCATTGTTTTCCCAGTTTGTTGGTCTTGGCATTGATCGCCGATATTTAGAGAGGGAATACTTTTTGTTGATTGCCGATCCCCCCAAATCCGAATTATCAACTATACCCCGCATATCTGGTTTTGTCCCCGATCTTCTCAGACAACACCGAATTTTTCTGATTTTTATTGCACCAATTTTTTGATCCAAGTAGGCTTGTGCAAAGACAACTAATCCAGGAGCCGACAAGGAGCAAAAAATTGCCCAGCCAGGTCGAAAATTTCACTATTCGTGGAAATTATCCCAACCTCTATTCCCGATTTGCCGATGCCGATGACAAGTATTCCAAGAAAGAACTGCCTGGATTTCAGCCGGCACAGCTGGAGTACTGGCTTAAAGACTCCAACGAGACCATTGAAGTGCCCATCCGTGGTGTTGATATTCCCCAGCTCAATCATCCCGATGCGGAAAAAGGGCGCCACTACCTGTCTCTGTTGATTCGTGCCCGGGCCGGGGATTCCATTGCCCGGGAACAGATGGACACCCTTCTAAAGCAGGAAAAGGATGAAAACAACCGCTTTTGCGACGAACTGACCTTGGTTGAAAGCCCCCAGGTGGTGCCTTCGTTCACCACCAGTGAATACCGAAAGGAAGAGGTCAGCCACAAAGGTCTCAACCTGATCCATCTCAGCCAGCAGGGTTTCCCCGTCCCTGACTTCTGCATTTTGACCGCCAACAGTTACCAGTCATCGGCAAGGGACCGATCAACCCATTTCAAGCAGGCCCTTCAAAACCTGGAAAGCATGACCGAACGGGAAGTGGGGTCAGCCGCCCACCCATTGATTTTTGCCATGCGCTATGCCATGCCGTCCTACATTCCTGGTCTTTTGCCGACCTATTTGAATGTAGGTGTTACCGAAGAAATATTTCCAACCCTGTGCCAGATCTACGGGGAAAACCCCGGCCGAAAAATGTACTTCAACAATCTCAAGAATCTGCGCCAGTTGTTGAGTCTTGACCACCCTCCCATTTCCGCTGCTACCAGGGCAGTGATGGACAACCCCACGGATCTGGAGCTGGCCATCGAAATTTTGGCTGAAGAGATTCGCGCCCTGGATTCCCGCCTGTTGACCGATGCCTTCGCGCAGGCCATCTATCTTGACCAGCACTCCCACAGGTTCTTCGAAGAAAACCTCGATTTGATTTTCACACTCTCCCACGGCCGGTCTGTTTTGCCGGCGTTGATCATGCAGGTGATGATCTGCACCGTGCGTGGCCAAAGATCCTATCCCGGTGTTCTGCACAGCCGCAACCCCAACACCGGTCGCAAAAGAATGGTGGAGACGGTCTTCAATATCTTTGGCGAAGATATCATGACCGGCACCGTGCAGGCTCAGGTGAAGGATTTTGCTGATCGCAGGGAAATCAAAGCCGACTTTCCCGCCCTCTACCATTTTGAGCCCTCTTTGGAAATTCTGGAAAAAGATTTCGCCTCCCAGGTGACCACCGAATTTGCCGCCGAGTCCGTAAGGTGCGGCCACTTTTTCGCCCTGCTTCAAATCAACGACACTGAATTGACCGGACGAGCCGCCCTGGTCTCTTCCATGGATATGCACCACGAAGGAATCCTTCCGAAACAGAAAGTTCCGTCTTTGGTGCGGCCCTTCCACTTTCGGCAAATCATGTCCGATACCATCAGTGAAGATGACATCGAACTCCTGGAATTTTTCTCGGACGGATTCGCCATTCTGCCCCGCAGCGCCATCTCGGCAAAAGTCTACTTTTCGGCCCACCGAGCCCTGGAGGCCAAGAACCGCGGCGAAAGCAGCGTTTGTTTGTGCCAGGAGAGTTTTTTGCCCTCGGATGCGGTGACCCTGGGTAAAATGGACATGATCCTGAGCCTGACTCCGGCAGCCATCCACCTGATCACCACTTGCCGGGGGCAGGGAATTCTCGCCGTTCTGGATCTCGAAAGTTATGGTGTCCAGTTGGACAACAAAGGCGAGATGACCAACCACGCCGGTTTGAAAATTGAAGAAGGCGACTGGATCACCGTATCGTCAAAACGGAAAAAGATCTACAAGGGCAAGGCCCACTTCACCCCTGCCCGGTTCAACAAGTTTCGCCAGGGTGAAAAACTGGATCTGGAGCCCCGCGAGAAAGAGGTTTTTCAGACCCTGGAAAATGCCTTTTCCCAGTATCACGAATTGGTCCACAGCTTGAAGGCCGATCAGGTTGAATCTTACCAGGATCTGGTTAAACTTGTGCTGACAGATTTGGCGGATGACCCTGCCCAGGCCCGAGAAATCGTCAACCGATGGCTGGATTTTTTCCCTGATGAATATCTCAACGCCATCCTCAGTTGTGACCTTGGAAGTCATCGCAAGCATTCTGAAGTCTATGGATTTCTGAGTCAGGCCCAGCAGGTTCGTTTTTTTCACAAAGTGGTCGACCGTTGTCTGGACCTGGACCTCTGTGGGATGTCGGCCGGTTCTTTCATGATCGGGCGTTTTTTGCAGGTCCCCCACGGAGTCACTTTCTGGAACCAACTCAGCGATAAGGAAATTGGCTTCGTCCTCAACGAATGGGTGCACTATCGAAAGTACCGCCAGGTGCTGATGGAAGTGGGCGAACACCACATTGCCCGTGCCCGGAAAATACTGTTGGATGGACCAGACCGACCGTTGAAAATCGACCTGGTGGATGGCAAAAGTTTCATGATCCTGAAGTTGTCCCGGAAGAACATTTTGAACATTGAGAAAGGCCTTGGCGAGGACGCATTCACAGAGACCGCTGAGCTGTTGCAAATGCTGGCCAAGCCATTTTCATTTTTCTATGACTATCGCCAGAAATGGTCCATCAACCCTCTCAGGAAAATTTGTGAGCAGGAGGGTATTGCTTTGCCTGAACCAAACGAGACTTGAGTATTGTGAAATTTCAGCTCCTGACGTACCTTAGGGGCGAACAATCTTTCAAACACAGGAGAAACCATGAGAAATCAGCCTAAAGCACGCCTGCTGCTGCTTGGTGCCAGCTTGCTGCTGGCCCTTGTGCTGGGTGCCTGCTATCCCAACCAGCCCGAAGACCTCGGTGATATTGGCCTGGTCATTACCATCGACAATCCCGATGGCAATTACAATGGGATGCTGTACTGGGCCATGCCCGATACGGTTATTGCCTTGATCAATCCAAATGACAGCTCCTCCGAGCCCCTGAATCGTCAGTACGACGACACCATCCTCGAGACCATTGCTCAACAGATGACGGCGCGTGGCTTTGTCAGGGTTTTTGATCCGAGTTTCGCCGATGGCGATACCATGCCCCAGGTGGTCATCGATGTGGGCGCCGTACAAAGTGATGCCTGGATCGGCTTCATCTATTGGGGTTACGGTTATTGGGGTTATCCCGGATATGGCTGGGGTTATCCTCAAACCGGTTATTACAGGTACACGCAAGGAACCGTGATGTGGGTCTTGACCGACTGGCGGGGAGTTACTGAAGACAACCATGACAATCCCGACCTCGTGACGCCGGTGCTCTGGGCCTCGGCCATTAACGGTGCTCTCGACGGCTCTGGCAGCAACAGACCATCTGAATCAATCCCCACGGGAATTCAACAGGCCTTTACCCAATCAACTTACATCAAGGCTTCCAGCCGCTAGAAAGGAGTGACATCATGAAAAAATCATTATTTGTAATGCTGCTCCTTCTCGCTGGCAGCCTCTCAACTTCAGTTGCTGTTGCCGGAGACAGCAGCTTTGGCATGTCCTGGAGTTCAACCATTGGCACCGGCAACACCAGTGATTTTGTTTCCGGGTTCCATGCCCGCGGTATCAACCTTGAATACCGGCAGAGGATGAACAGCAACTGGTTGTGGGGAGTGAACGTTGGTTACAATGTTTTTTCCGAGACTGGCAACGAGACAATTTTCCTGGACCATGTGCAGGCAACAGGCAATTGGGGGCGCTATATCAACACCGTTCCCATTTACCTGGCTGGATATTATGAGTTTGGTCCCTACAATGCGCGATCGGGACGGCTTTATGTTGCCATGAATGCCGGGACTGCCTGGTTGGAACAGAGGACCACCTTGGCCCTCTATGCCGTTGAAGATGACAATTGGCATCTGGCCTTTTCACCGGAAATTGGTTACCACCTGCCCTGGGATGCATTTATCGGGCACGTGAGCGTGCGCTGGAACTATATGCCCAAAGCTGGTGATGTGGATGATCAGAGCTGGGTAGAGTTCAGGATTGGATTTGGGCTCTAAAACTGAATTAAAGTTATAAATTGTCCAAGGCCGGCTCCATTTGGGGTCGGCCTTTTTTAGAACAAAAACCTGATTTTAATTCAAGATAATTTTCATCTTGTAAAAGATATCATCATATGCTACAGTGATTTTTCGGGGGAACAAGCTTGCCAATACTTTTTGGTGCAGTTTGGCAATGCATTGTTTTGGCACCATGTTCAATGCATGTCTGGAGGGACATTATGCAAAACCTGAAATGCTGTCTATTTCTGTTAACTTTCACGACCCTGATCGCCTTGCCGGCCTTGGCTGCTGAAACCGTAGGTTTGAGCAGCAACACCACCATCAACAGGAGCAGTGAGCCATCTGAAACTGTGGTGCTGCCTCTGGAAGACGATTGCAACCTTGTGGACTTCGAAGGTCTTGAGGACAATGCTCCCATTGGGGTTGTTGCCGGTCCTGTGACCGTAACCTTTGGGACATCCTGGCTTTCGCTCATCGATGGGGATGATGGTGGAAGCGGCAACTTTGCCAACGAACCGTCCTCATTCACCGTGGCCTATTTTCTGGATACCGCTGATATCTCTATTTCCCTGGATCCTCCCGTGCAGTTTTTGGAATTCTGGTATGTGGCCTCCGCCATCTCTTTGCCGGTGACCGTTACTGCATATGACATTAACGGAGATATTGTGGACACGGCGGAGGGCAACACCATCGGCTCCGACTTCGATGGAGCCGATTGCGTTGGTGATCCCAATGGACAATTCTGTCTGTGGGATGTCGTCACTCTGAATGCTGCCGCTGACAACATTGCCAGCATCGAAATCCTTGGCAGCACGGCCAATCAATTCGCCTTTGACAACCTGCAATTCTGCACGCAGACCCAAGAGCTGGTGGGCTGTTGCTTGCCGGACGCCTCCTGTGCAGAGTTGACTGCTGAAGGCTGTATGGCTGCTGGTGGCATTATTGTGGACGTTGATTGTGCAGACGCGGATTGCGAAACTGTACCCACTGATGAGACGACCTGGGACTTGCTCAAGAGCAATTACCGGTAGAGCATCATTTTTGGGCGCTATTGCACTGGTGTAATGGATGAAAAAACAGGAGTCGGTCTCAATGACCGGCTCCTGTTGAAATATCCCTAACATTATCGGCTACCATCAATCCATTTCGTGCAACCAGGCCGCATGGCGCGGAGCCTTTTTCGTCCGACT
>JAUUYW010000322.1 GCA_030590265.1 Candidatus Krumholzibacteriia bacterium | reverse complement strand
GATGGTGCTGGTCAGGGCCGCAAAACCAATGAGCAGGTAAAAAATGGCATTGTAAAAACTTGCTGCAGGCAATTGGGCAAACACCGTAGGAATCGTGGTGAACAAGATGGTGGAGCTTTTGGAAACCTCGATATTCGAGCTGTTGATGATTGAGAACATGATCACACAAGCGATCAAGGCGATCAGGGTGTCCAACAGAGAAATCTGGAAGGCGGCTCGGGGGATGCTGATATCCTTGCCGATGTAGCTGCCATATGTGAGCATGGCGCCCATGCCCAGGCTGAGAGTGAAAAAAGCATGACCGAGGGCTTCCAGAACCGAACCGGTGGTCAGGGTGCTGAAATCCGGAATGAAAAGGAAACGCAGAGCTTCTGCGAAACCGCTGGTGGTGCTGCTGTAAACCAGCAGGACGAGCAAAATGAGAAAAAGCAGGGGCAACAGAATCTTTGCCACCCGCTCAATGCCGCGTTTGACCCCGAAAAACACTGCCCCGGTGGTCAAGCCCATGAAGAGCAGGTGGTAGAAGACCTGCTGGGGGCCATTGGCCAGGAATTCCTGGCCGAAATAGGTTTGCAAGCCAGCATGGTCGGTGGCGAGTTCGGCCAGCTTTCCGGTGAGGGACAACCAGGTGTAGTGGATGGTCCATCCGGCAACCACGCTGTAATAAGAGAGGATGGTGAATCCGGCCAGAACACCAAGAAAACCCACACCGGCCCAGGCTTTACCGCCGGGTTTGTCTTGGCCCAGGGTGCGAAAGGCACCAACGGGGCTGAGTTGAGTTCGCCGGCCCACCAGAACTTCGGCAATCATGATGGGAACTCCCACCAGCAGCACCATGGCGATATAGACGAGCACAAAAGCCCCGCCTTGATTTTCATGGGTGATGTAGGGGAACTTCCAAAGATTCCCCAAACCGATGGCGCTGCCGGTGGCCGCCAGGATAAAACCCAATCGGCCACTCCATTGTCCGCGTGATTCTGCCATGAAATTTCCTTGTCGATCGGTGTTGGGAAAAGGATGCCAAAGCTCGAGGCCACCAGCGAAAGTGCACCTTATAGGAAAAGCAGAGGAATTTCCACTCCAGAAAATACTCGGGAAGATATTCGGGATGTTACAGAGGATAACAGATTCATCAGGCTGGAAAAATTTAAAAAAAAGACCCGGAAACCGGGTCTTTCTCATTTTGGTAGCGGGGACAGGATTTGAACCTGTGGCCTTTGGGTTATGAGCCCAACGAGCTACCAGACTGCTCCACCCCGCATCCATATTCGTTTGGTCCGCGCAATATAGGCGCCTGCCGCAGGGCTGTCAAGAAAGCCGAGTGGAAAAGATTAGCATTTGGAAAACAATAAAAATGGAGGATTTATGGATTTTCAATTTCCTGGGCAGAAGCTTCAGGAAGCACCACCAGAACCTCTTCCTGGGGTTTTTGCATATTATGTTCTTCGCGGGCAAGAGCCTCCAATACAGAGAGGTCTGAAGCCAATCCGGCCAGTTTTTGCTTTAATTCTTCGTTTTGCTCTTCCAACACCAGCACATCATTGACCAATTCCTTCTCGTGCGATCGAAGTCTGAGGTAGGTTGCCAGACCATCTTCCCCAAACTGGGCCAGGGCCAGCACAACAATGACCACACCGAGAGCGACGAATCCATAGGATCGTTGGGCCAGGGCTCTTTGACGGGCAGGGGTGTAAGTGTGTTGTTTTGATTTCACTGAGCCACCTCCATGTGGTCCGCAAAAAATTGTTGTTGGTGCGGGCCGGTATACAGACCCGCACCACGAGTCAACTAGCGCAGATTGTAGAAACAATCCAAGCCCGGGAACACGGCCAAATCATCCAACTCTTCTTCAATGCGCAAGAGTTGATTGTATTTGGCGATGCGATCGCTGCGGCACAGGGAGCCGGTCTTGATCTGACCGGCGTTGGTGGCCACAGCCAGATCGGCGATGGTGTAATCGGCGGTCTCGCCGCTGCGGTGGCTGATCACGTTGGTGAACCGGGCCCGTTTGGCGATCTCAATGGTTTCGAGAGTCTCGCTCAGAGTACCGATCTGGTTCAATTTGATCAGGATGCTGTTGGCCACACCCTCTTCGATGCCTCGACGCAGCCTTTCCGGGTTGGTGACAAAGAGGTCGTCCCCCACGGTCTGGATCCGGTTTCCGAGGACATCGAACATTTTCCCCCAGCCTTCCCAGTCGTTTTCGTCCAGGCCGTCTTCGATGGACATGATGGGGTAGTTGTCCACAAGGTCCTTGTAAAAGGCCACCATTTGCTCGGCATCCCAGTCTTCGCCACCTTCTGCCTCGAGGTGGTACTTGCCATCCTTGAACATTTCGCTGGCTGCAACATCCATGGCCAGGACAATATCCTCACCTGGTCGGTAGCCGGCTTTTTCGATGGCCATCATGAGGTAATCCAGGGCTTCACGGTTGCTGCCCAGGTTGGGAGCGAATCCACCTTCATCACCAACGGAAGTGGCCAAACCCTTTTCACCCAGGATGCCTTTCAGGCTGTGAAAAATTTCTGCACCGTAGCGCAGGGCTTCAGCAAAGGTGGGGGCGCCAACCGGCATGATCATGAATTCCTGAATGTCCACATTGTTGTCGGCGTGACTGCCACCGTTCAGGACATTCATCATGGGAACGGGCAAAGTGCGCGCGGCCACTCCACCGATGTATTGGTAAAGGGGCAGGCCCACTGAATCGGCGGCCGCCTTGGCCACCGCTATGGATACACCCAGAATGGCGTTGGCGCCCAGCTTGCTTTTGTTGCCGGTGCCGTCCATTTCCAGCATGATGCGATCGATGAGGATTTGATCCGTGGCATCCACACCGGTCAATTCGGATTCCAGGCTGCGAACGTTGCCAACGGCCTCGAGCACTCCCTTTCCGAGATAACGGTTCTTGTCTCCATCACGCAATTCCACCGCTTCGTGTTCACCTGTGGATGCTCCACTGGGCACTCCGGCCCGGCCCACGCTGCCGTCTTCCAAAAAGACATCCACTTCGATGGTGGGGTTGCCGCGTGAATCCAGAATCTCTCGGGCCTGAATAAACTCTATGTTGCTCATGGAACTCTCCCTGACACGGTTTGATTGGTCGAAAATAGGGTGCCCGGCCCAGTCATGGGTCGCTTTGATCTTCTCAGACAGCAGTTTAATTCCGACAACACCCTCTGTCAATCAAAGGAAACCGGGTTGACCATTGGTAGGCTGACAGGCTATCTTCCCACCCGAAAACCCATTGGAGGCTTCATGTTCGATCGGCATCAGGATCTGAAAACCATCCGCCGTTGCAAGCGGGGAGAGGAGTCGGCATTTGCCGAAATCCTCGCCCGTTATCGTGGTGCCATTTACAATCTCTGTTATCGCATGTCCCGCAACAGCGAAGACGCCACCGACCTGGCCCAGGAAGTTTTCATCAAGGTTTTCAATCTTCTGGATCGTTTCGACGAGAGCTATGCCTTCAGCAGCTGGCTTTTCCGCATTGCCACCAACCACTGCATTGATTTTCTCAGACGCAAGCGCATGCGGTTTCAGTCCATCGAAAGCGCCACCAGCGCCGATGGAGAAGAGTATGAACTCCAATTGCCGGACACTGGACCTTCTCCAGAGACGGTGCTGGAACGCAAAGAGGCTCTGGCCAAGCTGGAAGAGGTCATTGGCGATCTGCCGCCCCATTACAAAGCCATCACCATGCTGCGCCATGACCAGCAACTCTCCTATGAAGAGATTGCCGAGGTGTTGCAGCTGCCCCTGGGAACGGTCAAGGCGCGCATCCACAGGGCTCGCAACATGATCCAGCAAATGCTGAAAGCCCGGGCCTACGACATATGACCCACCTTATCCTGAAAAAGAGGTGGTTTTTTTTGAAACAAAGCCTGTCAGGGGGCGTAATCGCCTACCAGACAGGTGATCAAGTCAATGTCGGGGGATATGACGCCTGTCGGCTGAGGGTTGCCACAGCCGGTGTTTCGATGCCGGTTGTGGTCCCCGGTTCCAATGATCAACAACGGAATTCCCGGGTCAACCGTCTACCCCACGAAACCCGGGAGAGCGAGAAAATCGCCAAACAAGGAGGCGGTCATGGGCCGCAATGAATCCAATCCCAACCCAGCCACGGAATGTGGATGGTGCCGGGATAATCTTCAGGAGTACCTCGATGGCACTCTGGAGAAGAAAACAAGTCTTCAACTTTTTCTGCATCTGCGTGATTGCGCCGATTGCCAGATGGAGCACGACCGCCTGGAAGGGTTGTTCCAATTGCTGGACAATCTGCCTGACCACGAGGTGCCCGCCAATTT
>JAUUYW010000394.1 GCA_030590265.1 Candidatus Krumholzibacteriia bacterium | reverse complement strand
CCGAAAAATAGGTTCCACCCACCTGAGCGTGGGAATAGTCATATTCATCGCCGGTGTCTTCGGTGTCTTCCAGCAGATTCAGACCCGGGTAAATGCGGCCTGATTTTTTATCTTTCAAATCGAAGGTGCCGTCCGAATGCAGCTCAACCGATATGAGATCATTTTCCAATCGGGCCTGATCATTATCCAAGACGGCGATAACCGGTACCGGTTGTGGGGCAGTGGATTGTGCCGGCTGATCGGTCAGGAAATAATGACGATGGCCCAGGGCGGGCAGATCGGTGGCCAGGAACTGAATGTGCAGGAAACAATCTTTTTCATCCTTGTCGTCTTCGGTTCCGATGATGCGGTCGGCAAATTTGTCGAGATAAGTGTCCAATAGGTTCAGTTGGTCTGAGCAGAAGATTTCTGCCCGGTAATCGATGCCCCAGAAGCGTTCCAGGAAGAGACGATCCACAATGCGGAAGGGAACTTCGGCACCGTCTTCGTCCAGCAGTCGAAGATTGTCCAGGTCATATCCCAGGGGCTGCAAAATGACCACACGTTCGATCACTTCATCGCGCCGCAGAGGCAAGGGGTTGACTACGGAAATAACGGTGGTTCGGTCGTCGGTTTCCTGGCGACCAAAAGCCGGTGTCAGACGGTCGGCCAGACGGCTCAGAAGTTGCTCGCCGGTTTGGCGCACGGCAGCGAAACGAGTGTCCATATCCTTGTGCACCGAATCGGTGCTGCAACCGCAAATGCTGTCGTGAGGATGGTTGCGCAGAAGCTCGCGCCAGGCGGTGTCGATCAGACCGGCGGGATAGTCATCTCCATGGAGAAAATGACCCATGGACAACAGCGGTTCCACATAACGACACAGCAAGTTCTGGCAGATCTCGTTTTCCTGTTTCAAGTACATGCGGGCAGACCAGACACCGGATAAGATCAGGTGATCCCGTCCGCCGAGAAGTTCGCCTTCATGCACTGGGCGGTCGCTGTCTGGAGTGCTTTCGCGGGCGGCTTTCAGGAAATCTTCAAACCGACCATGGGTAAACGTGGTTGCGGGATGGGTTTCGCGCAGGGCTTTGATGACCGCGGAAAAGTTTTGTTGTGGAGGGAAATGATCGCAGCCGTTGTTGAGCAGGGCCGGGTTGGCGCCGGGTCGTTGGTCCATCTTTTCCAGAAGAGTGCTGATTTTTTTGGTGGCCAGATCCAGATCGACCTCGCGTCGTGTGTGGGCATGCCAGATTTCGGCAAAACCCAGCCCGGCAGCGTTGCAGTAGCCATCACACTGGTTGACTGCCAGGACTTCGCTGCCGTTAGGGGCCCTCCAGCGGAAGAGCCAGCCCAGATCATCGGCGGTGTTGTCCATGCCGCGGGTGAAAATAAAGGAGTCGATGCCGGATAGGTCGAGGATCTGGGGGATCTGGGCCAGATGACCGAAACTGTCGGGCATGTAGCCAACTTTTTGCACCTTGCCGAAGGGAGCGGTCACTTTTTCACCGAACATGAGGTTGCGCACCGTGGCTTCGCCGCTGACCAGAAACTCATCAGGGAGAATGTACCAGGGGCCCACCGCCAGCCGGCCATCGCCAATGAGCCGGGCCACGCGGTCACGTTGGTGGGGCGCGGCTTCCAGGTAGTCCTCCAGCACGGCACACTGGCCGTCGAGGACAAAGTTTTTGAAATCGGGATCGTTTTCCAGACTATCTAAAACCCGGTCAACAACTTCCACCAAGTTGACGCGAAAGCGATTGAAGGTGAGGTACCATTCGCGGTCCCAGTGGGTGTGAGAAACCAGGATGGCTTGGTTAATGTTGTTGGACAATTGATCGGACACGGGTTGTTCCTTTCGAGTCATTCCTGAATTCTAATGTTGGCAGGCTTTCACAAGTCCACCAACGGTTCCCTGGGCCAAACCGACAACGGTGTCTGCCGCACCATAATAGATGCGCAAGATGGCGTCGTCGGGTGCAAATCCTTCATCATCCTCATGGCTGACAGTGGCTCCAGAGGGGAAAACCACATTGGGCACCTGGCCCATTTGTTCCCAGCTTTCGCGGGGTTCGAGGATGTTGTCGCGGGTGCGAGCAAGCACCTTTGTCGGGTTGTCCAAATCTAATAAAACCGCACCCGCTTGGTAAATGTTGGATGATTGAAAATGTGTGGCCACCCCATGATACAAATGCAGCCAGCCGTGGCGGGTTTTGATGGGAGGAGGGCCAGAGCCGATCAACTCGTCCCAATAATGAGGGTTGCCGGACATCACTTCTCCGGCATCCTGCCAGGTTATCAGATCTTCGGAAACGCTGAGGCGGATGGATGAGCCAGTGAGTGGGCCATCGTGCAATGTTGTTTGGTTTGGGCGATGAAGCAGATGGTAAAGACCATTGATGCGTTCTGGAAAGAGCACTGCATTGCGGGTGTCCTGATTGTTGATCAGGGAGACAAAATCCAATTGGTTTAGTCCCGCAAAATCCGCATCCGGGGTGTTGTTGGCACGCCACAAGGCGCAACGGCAGCCTTGATCAGTGTCCAGGGCTGTAATGACATAGAGTTGATTTTCGATCAAGGTAAGGCGTGCGTCGTAGTTGTGGAAAACGCACATATCTGGGAGGCCGTTGAATTGGGTGGGGCGGTCGGATATTTTAAAGCTGAGACCATCGGAGGCCATCGCAGGGACGATGAAAGTTCGACGCCCCCGGGTTTGCACACGCAGCAACAAATGAGTTTGCCCGTCAACCCTTACTGCACCGGGGTTGAAGACGCTGCTGGCATCCACAATATCTGGTGAAAAATCCGGAATGTCCTCTTTGGAAATCAAAGGCGCACCAGGGTGTCGAGTCAGTGTGTTGATTATAGGCATGGTCTATCCTAAGGGGTGCATGGGACCAGGATCAATTTTGGCTAATATAGCATAACAAACGATTATTGATCAACGAGTGGAACCGGGAAATTCGGCTCCACCGTGCGGCTTGCCAGCCATGCCATTTCCAGACGTCGAACAATTTCCGGGTGCTGGGCCGCGACATCATTTTTCTCTTCACGGTCTATTTCGATATTATAAAGTTCCCAGGGTTTGGGCTCCTCTTCTTTTAGATCTCGACGCAGGGCTTTCCATTTTCCGTCGCGAATAGCGATGATGCCTCCATAGCCATTGAATTCCCAAGTCATGAGTTCATGGCGCTTGGGTAGATCGCCGCCCTCAAGAACATTGACGAGACTAACGCCGTCGAGTTGTTCGCTGGGCAGGCCAACTCCGGCAATCTGGCAGAGGGTCGGAAACCAGTCGGGGAAATAGCTTGGTGCATCGGTGGTGCTTCCGGCATCTGTTTTTCCCGGCCAGCGAACAATGCAAGGCATGCGCAGGCCGCCTTCGTAGCAGCTGCCTTTTTTACCACGCAGGCCGCCCATGGAATCAAAAAATTCGGTGGTTACGCCGCCGACGTTATGGGTGGCGCCGTTGTCCGAAGTAAAGATGACAATGG
>JAUUYW010000194.1 GCA_030590265.1 Candidatus Krumholzibacteriia bacterium | reverse complement strand
GACGATGCCCACAGTAAGAGCACCTTGCTTGCGCGCGATTTCAGCAACAACGGGAGCAGCGCCGGTTCCGGTACCACCACCCATGCCGGCAGTGATGAAAACCAAATTGGCAGCACCCAAAGCCTGACGAATGGCATCGCGGTCTTCTTCGGCCGCACCTTCACCCACAGACGGATCGCCACCACTGCCCAGTCCCTGGGTCAGTTGAGCACCAATCTGCATGTTGTGGTGGGCTTGGCTATCACCGAGAGCTTGAAGATCCGTATTGAGGGCTAAAAATTCAACGCCAGCAAGCCCCGATGTGATCATGCGATCGACAGCGTTGCCTCCGGCACCTCCGACTCCAGCCACTCTGATATCCGTTAAGCGCTGCACTTCTTCAGCAAACTCGAACATCATAGTACCCTCCTCCTCCTTGAGTTGGGCCATGCGTTAATCCTGGGCGACACCGTTGGAAGATCTTGACAGATCATTGGCGACAACCAGGCTACTTTTGCTTCTATTTCTAGCACAAAGCCCCTCAGGGTCCAAGGAGAAAAAGAAACATTTGAATTTTTTTTTTGAAGGGGTCCTAACCCTTCGCTACCATCTTTGCCTCGTTTTCCGATTTCCGGAACATTCCACGCAACTTGCCCAACAGTCCGCCACCCTGTCCGAGGTCTTCCTCAGGGCCCATCTGGTTCACATCCCGGGCTGACCAGCGACACAGGCCGATGACTGTGGCCCATTGCCCATCAGGAAGTTGTTGAGCTCCGGCCAACTTGCGGGGCAAATACCGCTTGCGGGCCTGCAAATCAAAAATTTCCTCGCAAAGATTCTTGGTGCCCCGGCACATGCTGCCACCGCCGGTGAGCACAATGCCGGCACCCAGGGATGCCAGCTCCCGCAGATCTCCGAAATCGTTCTTCACCATGGTCAGGATTTCTTCCATTCGGGGTTCCAGAATGGCCGCGATCAGACCCTTGGTGCCTTCCGGGCGCTCTTCTTCGAACAGGGAACTGAGCGATACTTCCGGCACCAAATTGCGCATCACCACGCCACGTTGGCGCTTGATATTTTCCGCCTCGTCCCAATCAACGCGCAAACCGTGGGCCAGATCTGCCGTCATGTGGCTGCCACCCCAGGGAATGGATCCATTGGCCAAAATGGCACCTTTGCGATACACAGCCCAATTTGTGATAAAACCACCGATATCGATGAGCATCACCCCTTGATCTTTTTCCTGGGCTTCGAGCAAGGCCATGCCCGCGGCCATGACATCAACCTCTTCACCAAGGGGCTTGTACTTGGCCGTCTCCACCGCGTTTTCGATGTTGTTCAAGACACTGCGGGATCCAGTGACCAAATGGGCCTGGATTTCCAACAAACTGCCAACCCGTCCCAGGGGATCGACGATACCCCTAACACGGTCCACAGAGTACTCCACGGGTGTCACTGTCAGGATTTTCTGGTCGAAGGGAATAGCCATGCTGCGTGCCATTTTGATGACTTCATCCACATCACTTTGGCGAATGGGGCGCGGTCCCGGGCCGATGGAGACCTGGGCGGTGGCCCGAACGCTGTGCAGATGGGAGCCGGAAATATTGTAGGTGAAACCTGAAACATAAATATCGGAATCGGCTTCCAAATCGCGGATGCAACGGGCAATGCAACGGGCACCGGCCCCCAGGTCGACAAAGTCTCCGTCCTGGAAACCTTCCACTTTTTCGTGGGCGCAGCCAACAATTTCGAGATCGCCATTTGCGGTGGTTTCGGTCACCAAGGCACGAAAACCGGAGGTGCCAAAATCACATGCGACAATTAGTCTTCCCTGACTCATGCCGTGCCTTTCAATTTTTTAACTTCGCATAATAAAATCAGAGCCGACTGCAGGTGATCCGGTCCCGAAATCGCAAATCCATCTGCAATCCAGGTTCCAAGTGATCACGGGCAGCCATGAAGCGAGTCAATCGGTCAGCAAATTCTTCGCGCCCGACCAACAGCTGTCCTTGCCCTTGTTGCAGTACGATAGCGAATCCTTCGGGACGAGCAACCAGAAAATCAACCGGCCCGGTGGTTTCCAATCCTGAAGAGGCCATGGCGTCCACTAATTCCAGCACATCGGTGGCCCAGGAAGAGTCCAACCGCAAAGCCCCATCTGTGCTGTCGCGAACACACGAAACACCCACTAAAACCGGCAGGGCAGCCAGGGGCAGATGACCTGGAAATTCCAGAATCCGGCCGTCCTCAACCATCACCAGGGTAGCACCCGTCTCGCTCTGTATGTCCAATGCCAACACCGGTCGCCACTCGCGGAAATCCACTTCGACTGTGCCCGGCAGCCGCTTGAAAACCTTCAGGTCCCGGACCCAGGGCAAGGATGCCAGGCTGCCCGCCACCTGGGCTTCGGACAGAGTCCAGATGTTGCGCCCAAGATACCCGCTGAGCACCTGGTCCAGGTCATCCTGAACGGTGAATCGATACGAACCCGACTCCACCCGAACCACCGAAAAATAATTGGAGTTCAATCCGTAGAAAACTCCCCCGGAAATCAAACAAAGCAGCAATACAACGGCCGAAAATTTCAGCCATACCCCACGGCGGGGCTTTTCGTTGCTGCGACGAACAGCATAACCCGACGAAGTTGCCGGCCGATTGCCCTGTTGCGACATCAGCGACTCCTCTCGTCCAGCAGGTCACAAATTTCAGGGACCAGGCGACCAATATCGCCTGCACCCAGTATCAGCAACAAATTCCCCGTTGGCACACGGCTTTTCAACCATTGGGTCACGGCAATTGAATCTTCGGGCAGCTCCACTTCTTTCAGTCCCAGTTCCTGCAACTGCCCGGCAATGAGTTCACTGCCCACACCATCAACAGGTTCTTCGCTGGCTGCATAAACAGGCAGCAGGGCCACTTCGGCAGCACCGGACAGAGCCTCACCGAATTCCCGGTAAAACTGCTGGGTTCGGGAATAGCGGTGGGGTTGGAATATCACCGACACCGGACGGCCATAACTGAGAGCAACTTCCATGGTGGCCTGAATTTCTGTCGGATGATGACCATAGTCATCAATGACCAGAACTCCATGGTGCTCACCCTTCATGTCACAACGCCGTCCCACACCTTCGCTGGCGGCAATCCCCTCTGCGGCGTCTTCGAATTCGACTCCAACATCCAATGCCACCGCCAGGGCGGCCAAGGCGTTGGAAAGATTGTGCCGACCACGCATGTTGAGATTCAACTGGCCAACTGGTTGCCCCTGTATCAACACCTGGGCTTCCTGGCCGGTTTCTGTATGACGGATGGTGCCCGCAGCCACTGATACGTCGGCGCCTTCGGCCAAGCCGTAGGTCACAATTCGGCGGTCCAGTTGGGGAATCAGGGCCCGCACTTCTGGGTCATCCACGCACAATACGCAGGTCCCATAGAATGGCACCCGCCCCAGGAATTCCCGGAAGGCCGTGCGCAAGGCGTCCAGGTCCTGATAGTGGTCCACATGTTCATAATCAATGTTGGTGACAACAGCGATGGTTGGTGTCAAATGCAGAAAAGTACCATCACTTTCATCGGCCTCTGCAACCAGGTATTGACCGGGGCCGGACACGGCATTGCTGCCGATATTTTTGATCACGCCGCCCACGATGACTGTCGGTTTCAGTCCTCCACTCTGCAAAGCCGAAGCCACAAGACTGGTGGTGGAGGTTTTGCCGTGGGAACCGGCAATGGCGATGCCCTGCTTCAAGAGCATGAGTTCAGCCAGCATTTCCGCCCGGCGAATAACCGGAATCCTGCGCTGGCGCGCCTCACGAACTTCGGAATTGGTCTCGGTCACCGCGGAACTGCGCACCACCACATCGGCACCTTCGATGTTTGACGCGGCGTGCCCAATCGTAATTTTGGCACCCAAAGATTCCAGCCGCTGGGTAATGGCCGATGCAAACAAGTCGCTGCCACTGATGACAAAACCACCCATGCTCAGCAAGACTTCAGCGATGCCGCTCATGCCGATGCCGCCGATGGCCACAAAGTGAATATGCCGCGTATTGCGAAAAATAGAGGGTTGATTATGGCGGGACTTATTCACGGACATTTCAAACGGTTCCTTGTGTTTGGACCAACTGGCGGGCCAGGCCCGTTCAGATTCGGCTGCGATCCCTGGCGCGTTGCAGGGAGAGGTTCATCATGCCGCTGGTATGATCAATATTCAACAGGATTCCTACCGAGGCCAGAGCGGCCACCATGGCGGTTCCTCCAAAACTTACAAAGGGCAACGGCACACCCACCACCGGAAAGGCCCCGGTGACCATGGCAATATTGGCCAGGCCATAGACCGCCAGACTGGTGGTCAAACCAGCCGCGACCATGCGGCCAAAGGGTTCCGTGGCCCTGGTGGCGATGCTGTATCCCCGCCAAAGAAAGACCACCAAAAGCAGAATCACTGCCAGGGTTCCCCACAGGCCCAACTCTTCACCCATCACTGAATAGATAAAATCGGTATGGGCTTCCGGTAGAAAGGCAAATTTGTTGTGCCCGTTTCCTGGGCCCAGACCCAAAGTGCCGCCGGCTCCCATGCCCATGAGGCTTTGATCAACCTGGTACCCATAGCTTCCACCCTGGACTCCAGTCCACCACTCGCTCAAACGTCTTTCCAGTTTGCTGGATGTCATGAAGGCGATGATCCCTGCCACAGCTGGCACGGTTAAAGCCAGGACCATTCTCTGCCAGGCAAATCCCGCCACCAGAAGGGCAACCAAAATGACCGCCGACATGGTCAGGATGTTTCCGAAATTCGGTTGTTTGTACAAGACGTAAAAGAGGGGCAGCGGCCCTATCAACAAACCCGGCAAAATTGCCTTCCAGTTCAGTTTTCCCATTTGGGAAGGATGGGCCCAGCGTTCGGCCAGAAAAAGAATGACCGCCAGCTTGGTCAACTCTACCGGTTGGAAACGAAAACCGCCCACGGTGACCCAGCGGTTGATGGTGCCATCAGCCCCTTGCTTCAGTGTCAGGGCCACCAGGACCAATCCGATAACCAGGGCTGTCCAGTTCAACCATCGCCGGCGCAAATAATGGTAGTTGAGGTTGGCCAATGCCAGCAGCATCACCAGACCAACACCAATCATAAAAAGGTGCTTGGCAATGAGGAAGTGTTGTCCCAGTACCGACCCACCACCCGGGTTGTTGTAGCTGCCGGCCCCATACACTACAAAAATTCCCAGAAAAATCAGGAATCCCATGGAAGCGAGCATGATGCGGTCGCCACCTTCAACCGCTGCCAACAATCCACGAACTCTTCTATTCATGGGAGTCTGCCTTTGATTGCGCCCCCAGGCGGACAGAGGCGGCTAAAAATGCTTCGCCTCTATGGCGGTAATTATCAAACATATCAAAACTGGCACAGGCCGGACTGAGCATGACATCGCCACCACAATCATCGTCCTGGGTTTGGAGGGAAAGAGTTGCTTTGGCCACCGCTTCGTCCATGCTCTGCGCGCTGGTAACAGGCACAAAATCGCCCAGGGCCAACCCGATGGCAGGACCTTCTTCTCCAATGGTCACCACCTGCACAACCGAATCCAGGACCCGGGTCAAAGGCTCGTAGGACTCTCCCTTGCCGCTGCCGCCCACAATCAAGGCCACTGGTCTTTGGTATCCCTGCAAAGCTGCACAAACTGCATGAACGTTGGTGGCTTTTGTATCGTTGATGAATCTAATGGAGCCCAAATCGGCCACCCATTGCTGCCGGTGGGTCAATCCCGGAAAATCACGCAGCCCGTTGGCCATGGCCTGGTCATCGAGATTCAAGGCCAGACCAGCCCCAACGGCCGCCAGGGCATTGAGGAGATTGGGAGGGGATTGCAAAGCCAGCTCTTCCCGTGGCAACAACTTCACCAAACGTCCTGGCCGCTGCAAACACAAGATCCCATCGCGATAGAATACTTCGGCCTGACCATTGTCCCGGCCGAACAACAATTTTTTTGCGGAAGTGGGCCAGCTCAA
The DNA here is from genome assembly GCA_030590265.1 of Candidatus Krumholzibacteriia bacterium. Classification (GTDB taxonomy): domain Bacteria; phylum Krumholzibacteriota; class Krumholzibacteriia; order LZORAL124-64-63; family LZORAL124-64-63; genus LZORAL124-64-63. Next base: position 553 of record JAUUYW010000194.1, on the reverse strand, counting down.
TGCTTCCGGGCACTCGGTCCAGGTGATGAACCGGCCCTGGGCCTTTGTCTGCCTGGCCAACACCTGTTTGGCTTGATAGTAGGCGGCAAGATCCGGGTATCGGTCCAGATGATCGGGTGCCAGGTTCAGAACCATGCCCACCAGGGGAGAAAAATCATGCACCGTTTCCAGCTGAAAACTGGAGACTTCAAGACTGACCACTGCATCGTCCGGCAGTTCATCGGCAATCTGGCTAAGGGGCGTACCCAGGTTGCCCAGGGCTTCGGCGCGCCGACCACTGTGCCGAATAAGGTGGGCCACCAGTTCGGTGGTTGTGGATTTGCCGTTGGTGCCGGTGATGGCCACCAAATCGGCCTGGCAAAAGGCTGCTCCCAATTCCATTTCACCAACAATGGGAATGCTGGCAGGAAGTTGGGTCAGATTAGGGTGATCCAAAGCAACACCCGGGCTTATCACCACTGCATGGGGAAGTTGAGATGGCCAGACGCCGCCCATGACCAGTTCGTCAAAAGCCTGGGGTGCCAGATTGGTCAGGCTTTCGCGTTCCCACCGG
>JAUUYW010000568.1 GCA_030590265.1 Candidatus Krumholzibacteriia bacterium | reverse complement strand
CCATGGAATCCGGATTCATCACCCGTTCGAGGGAATTGACCACGCGCATACCGGCTGGCGTTTCGAAGGTGAAATCTGCATCGTCCAGAGCAGTGTTCAGGGAGAAGCTGGTCACCTCGGTGGTCAGGACACGCTCCATCTCAACACCCTGATCAACCACGCTGGTGACCAGTTTGGTTTTCAGGACCAGGCCGGATTTGGAATCGTACCAGAACCGGCTGGTTCCGTTTTCATCCTTGAATTGAAAAATCTGACAGGATATTTCCTTGCCGCCAACGGTCAGTTTTTCTTCGGTGGCATCACCCACTGGAACCATTTCTTCGGTGAAGAGATAATCTCCCAGGCCGGCAAAGAAGTTGAAGATTTTCTCGTTGGTCAGCTCCATCTCTCCATCATCTCGGAGGGTGCGGGTCAGCTGCAGGGGTTCGCCCACATAACACACCCCCGCGGCAGGCATGGAGAACCAGCTCTGCTTGGGCCCGGTGCCCAACTGTTGCTTGAACATGGGGCTGTCAATGGCCACAAAAAGCAGATTGGGCATTTGTCCTTTGGCTGTTTGAGTGGCCTCCAGTTTCATGCCGTCGGTTTGGCCCTTGACGTTGTTTTCCATCACCAGGTTTGAGACGATATCGTAGGATTGGACTGATTCAGCTACCGACAGGCTCTTTTTCAGGGCCTTGGCGTAGTCCGATTCAACATCGGCCAATGCACCAGTGGCCAGGGTCAAAGAAACCAGAATCAGAACCAGAGAGAATTTTTTTATCAAATTGAGCCGCATGGCTGACATTCCTTTCGGGTGTTTCATTCAGGGAAGCAGAACCGTCAACCCGGGTAGCCAGGATTGGTTCCAATCTGAAACGTTGCACTCCGATGCTCAAATCGTCAAGGAGAGGTCACAAACCGGGGCCAAGGGCCAGCGCAAGAATGTTCTGGTTCTTGTCGGTGATGGTTGAAGCCAGGTTGCCAATTTTTTCCAGGGGAAAGGCGGATGATTCAAAGGTTTTTTGAACCCATTTGTCCACTGAGGATGAACCGGAACTCAGTCGCGTGGCAAAATTTCCAACTTCGTTGGCCACACTCACAGCCAAGGCCAGACGTTTGTGATCGCCGGCTTTCAAGGGATCGTGATGCCAGCGCACTGCAGCCACTACCTGATCCGGAACATCCCAGCTTTCCAAGAGGGCGGCTCCGGCCTCGGCATGGTCAAAACCGGTGCATTGGCGTTCAATGTCCATGGAGACATTGCCCTCAACCTTGGAAGGCCCTTCGGTCAATCCATGATCAAGCACGAGTTTGCCGATGTCGTGAAGAAGGCCTGCAGTAAAAGCCCGGTCGCGCAAATCTCCCAGGCCGATGGATTTGACGAGAAAAGCGGCTCCGTAGGCAGTGGTCAGGCTGTGTTTCCACAAATCATCCAGATCAAGATCATAACCGGGCAAATCATTGTTCAGCACCGGTTCCAGGCTGAGAGTGAAGCAGAGGCGTGCAAAGGTGAGGTTTCCCACCAATACCAAGGCATCGCGCGGGCTGCCTATTCTGCGTTTGAAACTATACAAGGGCGAGTTGCACAGCTTAAGCAGTCCCGCGGTCAAACCCGGGTCGTGATCCACGATGGGCAACAGTTTTTCAACTTCCACTTCCGGATCTTCAATGATTTCCAGGAGAGAAATGAT
>JAUUYW010000455.1 GCA_030590265.1 Candidatus Krumholzibacteriia bacterium | reverse complement strand
TTCCGGGCCCACTGGGAACTGAGATAGGCGGGATGAAGATCGTAGGCAATGAATTTCGGCTCGCATTCCAAGACACCCTGCAGGGTTGTGATGGTCTCCAGAAAAAAATCATACGCCTGCAGGTTTTCCAGGTCGCCGATGTGGGGACTGAGAAAAGCGCGGTCGTTTTTCAAAAGGCAGATTGTGTTTTTCAGCTCGGGCCCCACGGCCAGGATGTCGGTTCCGCTTTCCTTGACAAAAATGGGAACAGGAGCAAAACCCCTGCTGCGACGAAAAAAATGTGACCGGTTGTCCAGCACTTGCAAAACCGAATCATCAGCGCGACGGATGATGCCACGGTCGTGCAGCAGAAAGGCGTCGGCAATGGGGATCAGCTTGTCTTTGGCATCGTCGTTGTCCAGGCAAATTGGTTCGTCGCTGCTGTTGCCGCTGGTCATCACCAGGGTGCTCAAATGGTAGTTCTGAAGATGGTCAAAAAGCAGGTGGTGTAGAGGCGTATAGGGCAGCATCACACCAATGCGCCGGTGGTTGTCGGCAACGGCAGTGGCCAGTTTGCTTTGTTCTCCGGATGGAAGCTTTTCCAACAGTACGATGGGCGCCTGGGGTGATTGCAGTTGGGCCTTCTCATCATCTGTAATTTGCGCCAGGGATTTGGCGCTTCCAAGTGTGGCGGTCATCACGGCCAACGGCTTGGCTTCCCGGTGTTTGCGCTGCCGCAGACGCGCTACGGCATCCTGGTTGAAGGCATCAACTGCAAGATGGAATCCGCCCAAACCCTTGATGGCCACGATCTTTCCTGAGGCCAGCAACCGGGCGGCTTCTTGCAGCACCCTGTCACCATCAAATCGCCGACCATCGCTTTCAAGCCAGATGCTAGGGCCGCAGGCGGGACATGCGTTGGGTTGAGCGTGAAAACGCCGGTCGCGGGGATTGTCGTATTCCTGCTGGCAATCCGGGCACATTTCAAACGGGGCCATGGAGGTGAAAGATCGATCGTAGGGAATGCGGTCGATGATGGTCCAGCGAGGACCGCAGTTGGTGCAGTTGGTGAAGGGATAACCGAAGCGTCGGTTGCCGGGTTCGCGAATGTCGTTCAGACAGTCGGCGCAGGTGGCCATGTCGGCTGGAATGATGGTATCGGTGCCCGGGGTGTTGCGGGACAATTCAATGGTGAATTGGTCGCATTCGGCAACAGTGGGGATTTCTTTCGGCACAACCGATACGATGCGCGATAGACTCGGTGCTTCATTCGTCAAGCGTTGGCAAAAACTCTCTACCGCCTTGAAGGGCCCCTGCACCTCAATCAAAACCCCGGCGCTGGTATTGCTCACCATGCCGCCGAGGTTTTCTGATTCCGCAAGATTGAAAATATAAGGACGGAAGCCAACACCCTGGACGATGCCGCCCACCATGAGACGCCGCCGAATTGTATTGTGCAAATTAGCCACGCCTGGCCCGCAACCAGTCGTACCACTGGTCCATGCCTTCTCCGGTGGTGGCTGATACCCGCAGAAATTCCAGTTTTGGGTTCACCTTTCGAGCCGCCTCTTCACACTTGTCCACGTCAAAATTCACATAGGGCAACAAGTCGATTTTGTTGATGATGCAAAGACCAGAAGCGGCGAACATGGTGGGATACTTGAGGGGCTTGTCGTCGCCTTCAGTAACACTGATGATGACCACCTTGCTCTCCTCACCCAGGTCAAACAGCGCCGGACAAACCAGATTGCCGACGTTTTCCACCATCACGATGGAGTTGTCTTTCGGGCCCAGTTTGTCCACGGCCTTGCGGATCATTTCAGCATCCAGATGGCACCCATGACCCGTGTTGACCTGAACCACTTCCGCACCGGTGGCGGCAATGCGGTCGGCATCATTCAAGGTTTGCTGATCGCCTTCGATGACGCTGATAGGAGTATCAGTTTTCATGTCCGTGATGGTGCGTTCAAGCAAAGAAGTTTTTCCTGATCCCGGGGAAGAGACAAGGTTCAAGGCGAGGATGTTCTTGGCTTCAAACCATCCCCGGTTGCGCTGGGCAAGCATATTGTTTTGCAACAGGACATCCTGCTCGATGTCTATGGTGCGACTGGTGTCGTGAGAGTGGGTGTGATCATGGTCATGATCATGGTCATGGGTGTGCGGGTGATCATGGTCGTGGTGATGATGCTCTGCCTCACCCGGTTTGCGAAAAGTAACCGCATCGGCCGGTTGGCTGCACCCACAGGAATCGCACATGTTCTCTTCTTTCGATCAAGAATTTAATCCACGTTTTCAAGCCGGTTTACAAGTCCAGTTTACAAGCCCAGAAAACGAATGGCCAGTCCGCTGGATAAAATAGTCATTCCGGCGATGACGTGGGCAAACCGTTCCAATTTTTTCAAGGGCAACAAGGCAATCCCGCGTTCGGCCAGAAAGACCATGGCGACCATGGTGCCGATAGTGACCGTAGCAAAAATAGCGGTTACCAAAATCAGACCGCCGGTGTTGGCCCTGGCTGCCGGATACATCAGAATCGGGATCAACGGCTCGCATGGTCCCAGCACAAAAATAACAAACAATGCCCAGGGAGTCAGTCCCTGTTTTTTCTGGTCATGAACGTGGGTGTGGGCGTCGTGGTGCTGGTGATGGTGGTCATGAATGGTGCCGTCGGCGTGCGCATGGCTATGGGTGTGGGGACGGTTCCGCAAAGCTTGTCGTGTGCCCCAGGCAGCATAAACCAGGCCGAAGGAAATGAGCAGCCAGGCCGCCAAATCGCCTCGAAGGCCTTCAATGATTTCGAGTTTTCCCACCGCAATACCCAGGCCAATGCCCAGAAGGCCCAAGGCAACAGAGCTGAG
>JAUUYW010000269.1 GCA_030590265.1 Candidatus Krumholzibacteriia bacterium | reverse complement strand
GGCAGCCCATTTTACAGCGCAGCCTCCCATGGCTGGTTCAACACCATCCTGATGACCGACTATGATGTGGAAGATCCTTTTGCAGAGAGCGCCCACGGTCCTGATGGTGACATTGTCACTCAAGACCTGAGCTTCAATCTGTATGGTGGCGACGGAGCCGATAACAACGACAGCCTGGATGCCTTGGTTGCTTTGGGCAACGGAGTTGCCACACTTTTGTACGATACCGCCAACACTGCGGCCGTTCGCACCTACTATGGTGACGGCAAGGCGTTCTTCTGCGGCTTCGCCTTTGAAGGGATCGACACTGCCGATAACCGCGACGCCTTGATGGGCCAGATTCTGGCCTGGTTCGCCGACGAGTTGACACCTGCAGCCGATGTGGTGGCACCTTTGATGGCTTCGGTCCCCTACGCAAGCCCCAACCCCTTCAACCCCCAGACCAGCATCCTGTTTGAGGTTGGCGGGTCCCGGGATGTGGCCGGCGAAGTTGTCATTTACAACCTGAAGGGCCAGGCCGTGCGCAATCTGTTCCAGGGTACCATCTCCCCCGGACCGCAGAATCTTGTTTGGAATGGTCGCAACAACGAAGGTCGCCACCTGGCCACGGGCGTTTATTTTGCCCAGGTTCGTCTGGCGGATCAGAGCAAAACAGTGAAAATGACCCTGGTCAAATAAAACCGACTGGTTTCAAGGAGAAACAATGAAGGAACGGATCCCTTTCACCCGCCGGTTGCTCTGGCTGGTGGCAATTTGTTTGGTTTCATTTCTTGGTTTTGGTTTCAGTGCCCAGGCAAAGCCTGCCGGGGCCGACTGGACCCTGGACACGGTCGACGGTGGCACCGTCAATTTCCATGAAACCCTGGCCAAAGGCCCTGTGGTGCTCAGTTTCTGGGCCACTTGGTGCAAGCCATGCCTGAAGGAGATGCCCCACCTGAACCGATTGGCCGGTGAGTATGAGGGGCAAATCACCTTCATGGCCGTCAACACCGACAACTCCAAAAGTGTAGCCAAAGTGGCGCCATTTTTGAGTGCCAAAGGCTACGACAATCTCATTGTCCCCATGGACACCGGCGCTGAGTTGTCATCTCTGCTTCAGGTCAGTGGCATCGTGCCTTTCCTGATTATTTTCGATAGCAATGGCCGGGAAGTCTATCGACACGTCGGCTACAAGGAAGGCGACGAAGAAGAACTGCAGCACGAAATCGAGAACCTGCTGTCCCACCAGGCTCGTGAGCTGGAGGTCGACACCGGCAAGCCCGAATGGGCAGAAGCAGTCAGCGCCACCGACAAATTCAAATACTCCTTCTCCAAGGACACCGAGAAGGAAATTTTCGAGAACTGGTTGGATGTCAGCTACCAGTTCGGCGGTTTCCGCACCGGGATCATGCTCAACAGCCAGGCTCCCAGCGAAGAAGGCAATCGGCAAAACGAGATTGTGCACCGCTTCTTTGAATTCAACAGCGGGCCGACCTATGTGCGAGCCGGTCACTTCCACGGTCTTTTCGGTCGTGGGTTGGTGTTCAACTCCTATGAAGACCGCGTGGTGCGCATTGACACCCGTCTCGACGGCATCGTGGCCTCCACTCGTCAGGGTAATCTCAACGCCACTGTATTCAGTGGCTCCCCCAGTGTTCGACAGTTGGACATTCGTGGCGGAGATGCCGAATACAATGTGGTAGGCAACCTGTTCCTCGGTGGATCCGGCCTGACTTTTCGGTCGGACAACGGCCCCAACGCCACCAACGAAGTCTTCCGTGAATGGGTCGGCTCAGTTCGGGCCCGGAGCAACTTCGGCTTTGGTGACTTTTATATCGAACAGGGTTACAAAACAGGCTACGAATACGACCGTTTGACTGACGAGGCTGACGAAGGCAAGGCTTTCTACGGCAACCTGAACCTCTACCATGGCCCCTTCTCCATCAGTTGGGAGAACAGCTACTACGAACGTTTTGCAGTGGTGAAAGCCGCCGACGGAAAGACCACCCTGAACCGTCCGCCCAGCCTGGCCCGGGAGTTCACCTGGACCCTTTTGAATCGATCACCCCACAATCTTGATCCCGATGATGAGAAGGGGAACAACCTGGACCTCATGTACTCCGGTGATCACGGCTGGAGTTTGTTGGCCAGCGGTGCTCAGCTTAAAAACCTTGAGGATGAAATTGTTTACGAGCTGGCTTTCGGAAGCGTTAAAAAAAGTGATCTGGGACCCTTCAACGCCACGGCAGGGTTTGGGTACCAGGACACTGAAGGCCTGCGCCAAACCATAGTAGGCGAACTGGTCTGGAAGGTGGATGAAACCCACAGCTGGACATTCCAGGCCGAACACCAGCATGTGCGGCTCGGTGGCGGCACCGGTTACGACCTCGGTGCCTACGATGTGGACTGGTTCAAGCTGGAATACGAAACCGCTCCACGCTGGGCTTTTGCGGGTATGTTTGAAATCAACAACAAGTATGATGAACAACGGCCCGCAGCTGAAGCGGAAGGTCCTTTCCCCGCAGGGCAGATCTCCTACACCATCAGTCGTGGTGGTAATCTCAACCTGTGGTTTGGTAAGCGGCAGGCCGGTTTCCTTTGCAGCGGTGGTGTTTGCAAATTTGAGCCTGCGTTTAATGGGGTGGAGATATATGGGTTGTTCAGGTACTAGACAACTGAAGATACTTGTCTGATATTACTAGTGCCCTCAGCCAGGTTGAGGGCACTTTTTTATTTGGTTTGGAGTAGCCAGGGCGGCGACCAACCATTACGCTTTGTCTCTGAAAAAGTTTTATCAGAATTCATCCCCCCGGGGGGATATCCTGAGCCTGCAGTGCATTGAGTTGTCGTCCCAAGCTCATGATGATGAGCGACAATCAGGATGGTTAGAAAACGCTCCATGAAAGTCATCATTGCAGAAAAGCCCTCCGTGGCGCGCGACATTGCCAAAGTCCTCAATATCAAATCCTCCAAAAAAGGTTTTATTGAAGGCCGGGGTTGCGCCGTCACTTGGGCATTCGGGCATCTGGTAACTCTTCAGGAACCCGGCGAATACAACCCGGCTCTCAAACGCTGGTCGCTGGAAAGTCTTCCTTTCGTTCCGGAAGAATTCAAACTCAAACTGATTGCCAACCGTGGCGTCAGTGACCAGTTCAAGGTTATCAAAACACTTTGCGAGCAGGCCGAAGAAATTGTCTGCGCCACGGATGCCGGCCGCGAAGGTGAACTGATCTTCCGTTACATCTTGGCACTGTGCGAATGTGAAGACAAACCCATCCGCCGGCTCTGGCTCAATTCGCTGACCCCCGAGGCCATCCTGGCCGCTTTCAAGGATCTCCGCGACGGGCACGATTACGACCCCCTCTATGCGGCTGCCCGTTGTCGCAGTGAATCAGACTGGATTGTCGGGCTCAACTCAACCCGCTATTACACTGTGCGGCACGGCCGCATTGGTGGTGGTGCCGACCGTGTTCTCTGGACCATCGGTCGAGTTCAGACACCTGTGTTGGCCATGATTGTGGAGCGCGATGATACCATCGACCAGTTTCGCCCCCAGGCCTTCTGGGAGCTGTGCACCCGATACCGCGATGTGGTCTTCAAATACAGCGGCAAGCGCAGTGAAAATTCCAAAAGGGCGCAAACCCTGTTGGAAAAAACTGTGGACCAGGATTTTGAAATCGCCAACATCGTCGCCAAAAAGAAAAAGGAACAACCATCGCAATTGTTTGATCTGACAACACTGCAACGTGAGATCAACAAGCAGCACGGGCTTTCGGCGGCCGACACACTGACCGCGACGCAAAATCTTTACGAAGCCAAACTTGTGACCTACCCGCGCACCGATTCTCGCTATCTCAGCAAAGACATGAAGCCGCGCATTCCCAAAATTCTGGCGCAACTCAAGGCCAGGTGGCCGGAACAGATCGCTCCGTTGGATTTGAACAAGCTCCCTTTCACCAAACGGATTATCGACGACAAGAAGGTGACTGATCACCATGCCATCATTCCTACTGGTGTGCAGCCACATGGTATCGGGGCAAATGAACAGCTTGTCTACAACGCCATTGCCCGGCAGCTGGTCGCTGCTTTTTATCCTGCTTGTATTAAAGACATTACAACTGTCAGTGCTGTCAGCAACAAGGTTAAGTTCCAAGCCAAGGGGACGCAGATAGTTGATCCCGGATGGACTGTTCTTTTTCCAAAAAAGAAGAAAAAGCAGACTGCCGGCGACAATCAGGATTTGCCTGCTTTTGAAAAAGGGGAATCCGGTCCTCATGAGCCTTACCTGCATGAAGGGAAGACCTCGGCACCAAAACACTTCACCGAAAATTCCTTGCTCGGAGCCATGGAAGCTGCCGGGAAATATGTTGAAGATGATACCTTGCGCGAGGCCCTCAAAGAGCGCGGCATTGGCACACCGGCGACCCGCGCAGCCATCATCGAAACGCTGCTTCGTCGCAACTATATTCGGCGCGAGAAGAAACAGCTTCGTTGCACCGACATGGGGCGTTGCCTGATTGCGCTTATCCAGGATCCATTGCTCAAATCTCCGGAAATGACTGGCGAATGGGAAGAGAAGTTGAAGCAAATCGAGCGGGGGGAACTGGATGCAAAAGAATTCATGGATGGAATTGGGGACTACATTCGCACCATGATTAGGAACAGTTCCACCGGACGTTTGGATGCCAATCGATGGGGTAATTGTCCGCTATGCAACAAAGAGGTTATCAAGGGGAAAAGGGCCTATGGTTGCTCTGGTTGGAAAGAAGGTTGTCCTTTTGTTCTTGAAGCGGAATGCAAAGGGACAACCATCAATGAGCGGCAGGTTCAAATTTTGTTGCAGCAACGAATTCTCCCCCAGCCAGTTCGTATTGAGGATGAACCGCGCATGCTCATTCTTTCTACCCAGGGAGTGCCTATGGATTTGAAGCTGCCTTCTGCTGATCGGCAAAAGAAACGGAGCTAGGTTTTGGGGATCCGCCTGAGAGGTTCAATCATGACTACGAGAATCGGATTATTTTTAGCCCTGGCCATCCTCCTGGTCATAGCTATTTTGAGCGGATGTTCCACAGGTGGTGGCGGTCATAGTCGCGGTAGCG
>JAUUYW010000018.1 GCA_030590265.1 Candidatus Krumholzibacteriia bacterium | reverse complement strand
GTTCTTCAAAAATATCCTCATCATGGCACCTCAACTTCCCGGGTTTTGGATTCACGCAATCGCTCCAGAGCTCGGAAATATTTCCGCACCAAACTGCGGTATTCCAAAGGTGCCTTCTCCAGGGGTTGATAGCGCAACTCAAAAGGATTTTGATCCCCGCCCAGGGTTCCATCTTCAAGCATCCCACCATTTTCACCGTAAAGCTCCCGGGCTGTGCGGCTTTCCCGCCGGGATGAATAGTCACGCTGGCGCACACTGTTGCGGGCATCCAGCATGCGGCTGAGAATGCGTTCCTGGCGAATCAAAGTCTCTTCGCTCACCAGGCCCTGTTCCACTTCCTGGCTGATGGTTTCCATCAGATTTCCCAGTTCACCCAGATCTCCCAGCATCCGGTCACCGGCAGGGTTGTCACGGGCCTCATCGGCTAATTCCCGCATGCGACCAGCCAACTCGCCCTGGCCTTCACCCAAACGTTTCATGTGGGCCCGGGCCTGCTGGCTGATACCCCGGTTGGCCAGCATCTGACGCATCTGTTCCGTCAGGGAATTGAGTTCGGCCTGGTCCTTGGCCATGCTCTTCAACTGTTCCGACAGACTTTGCTGCTGCTGGTCACCGCTGCCCCCACTGCTGCTGCTGCTCATCTGGGCTTCGGTGAGCAACCCGATCACCATGCGGTTGGTCAGGGCCAAACTGTTTGTGGCACCCTTGCGTGCTGCCTGGGCGCGATTCTCTTCCAGGGCGTTGAGGCCTTCACCCATGGTCTCGATCACTTTATCCAGTTTTTCCAGAAGGTTCATGATTTGGGTGGGATTGTCGCTGAGCAATTCACTCAAACGATCGCGCACCCCGGTGGCCGCCTTTTGCACCCGATGCTGCTGACGAGTCAGCTGCAAGGAACGCACATCCCTGATGCGGGCGGGAATTCGCGCGGCAATTTCTTCCTGGCGGGCCGACAAGGCCAGCATATCGGCAGCCAATTGACGCAGGGAAGAAACCTGATGCTGGTCCATGGCCGCCTGCATGGCCGACTGGGTTTTCAAAATGACATGATATAGAGCACCCATATCCCGCAAGGCCTGCTGCTGCAGTTTGGCGGCCATTTCCGGATCCATTTGGGACAATTGGTCAGAAGCCTCGGACATGCTATCCTTGCTCTGCTGCTGATCCATCTGTTCCAGGGCCTGCTCCAGAGCTTCCTGCATTTCTTCACTGCCGGGAGTTTCTTTTTCGGCGTTCTGTTCTTCGAGATTAGCCAGAGCCTCTTCAAGTTTCTCCCTCAGTTGCTCCATCTCTTCGGCCAGGGCTTCCTGGCGGCGAGCCAGTTCTTCAGCGTCGGGTATTTCACCAGACTCCTGTGATTCGCCCGATTCCTGATCCTGCGAACCCTCTTGAGGATCCTGGGATTCCTGACCTTCTTGGCTCTCGCCTTCCTTGCTATCGCCTTCTTTGCTCTCCCCGTCTTCGCTCTGCTCCCCTTCAGCAGCCTCAGCCGCTTTCTTCTGCTCTTCGGCCAACTGCCGACTCAAATCCGCCAACTCCTGCTGCTTGCGAATCATTTTTTCCAGCAAACTGGCAATGCCTTCCATTTCCTGCTCCTGATCCATGCGTTGCAACATGGCCAGGGCGGCGTCCAGTTTGCGAGCCATTTCCTTCTGGTTTTTGGCAACTTCCTTCATGGCCTCGGCCAGCTCTTGGGGAGAGAGACGCCCTTCGGTCTTTTCCATTTGTTCCATCATCCGGTTCAACTCTTCGCTCTGACTCTGGTCCAGCAGTTGGGAAATTTCTTCCGCCTGATCCAGCATTTTCTCCGAGGTCATCTGCCCGGCAGCCAGCTTGTCCACGTCTTTTTGCAACTGCTGAGCTACCCTTGATAGTTCTTCCTGCAATCTTTTCTGACGCTCAATGGCCGCTTCCATTTCTTTCTGACGAGCCCAGTCGGGCACGGGATTTTTCAGCAACTCCCTGGTCAGACGATCCAGATCCGCACCCAGTTTTCGTCCTCGGTGCCGCATCTCCTCCAACTCGCTGCGACGCTCCTGGCTGCTGTCAGCCTGGGCCGCCAGAACATCGGCGGCCGACGGCAGAGTCAGTCGCAAAATATTGGAATGGCCCACGCCAGCACGTCCCGGTTTGAGGTTGTCCCTGGCTTCGATCCTCAACTCCAGAACATCACCCGGCACCAAATCCAAACGCCCAAAATCGGCTTCAATGGTCAAACCTGTTTGCAGTGGCTCATCATCATTGGGATCAATTCCCGGCAGCAGCACAGGCTTCAGGCTGACGTCTCCGAACGTGGTGGACCAGGACAACCAACCATCGCCGAGTACTGCAGCGGATCTATCAACCGGCCAAACGCCCAGATTTTCATAAGCAGGCCCTGTTTCATCATTGATAGCCTTGGCTGCACCACCTTCACGCAACCTCAGACCAAGGGAGAGACGGGAGAGTCCGTAGTCGTCGGCAGCTTCGGCACGCAGCTCCACCAGACCATTCACCGGCAAAATCCCATCATCATCAGGACGTTGCAAATCAGCCACCGGCGACTCATCCGCCGTGGCCACAATTTCGTAGTGCAAAGGATCTTGATTCCACAGGCCAAAACTATCCTGCAATACCAAATGGAACGTTCCGGATTCATTCACCTGAAACTCACCGGAAAAGCTTCCACCTGCAAAACCCAGCTCGGTGGTATCACCCAGGTCGGTGACCATCAGCAATTGTTGCAAAGGATGATTGGTTTCCCCAGCCAACCCCAAATCGGATCCGGTCGGAACCTCCAGCCAAGTGGGCAGACGCGACATATCCCGCATGGGCAAACGTGTATAGGCCGGTGGCCGTATAAACCCTTTCAACTCGGTGATCAAAGGATGCCGACGCACGTGCACATCTGTGGTGGCGGTGACCATTTCGCCACGACGAAAGCGCCATTGAAAATCTTCCTGAATCGATTCCAGCTCAGCCACCCATTTCCGAAATGGCGCGGTGGCACCCAGGGGCTCCACGGCCATGGCCTCCCGATGCACAGGCACCGGTTGCCACATACTCGAGCCAAAACGAACCTCGCAGAGAGCATTTTGCGCATCTCCGGTGGCATCCAGGGCGGCCACAGTGAAATTTCGGCCGGCCACCACAAAGTTCTGCCCCTGCACGGCGTACAGCCCTCCAGTGGGAGGATCGGTCCAAATGGTCCAGGGATTCCAAAGGCGTTGCCAGCCAGTTTCAAGGGTATTGCCGGGAGCAGTGATCAGCAAGACCGTGAGCAGCAGGCAACCAGCCACGGCCAGCCAGGTTTGCCGAATACGGTTGATAGGCACTGCATCTGCTGGCCCCAAATTTTCAAGATGCCCGGCCGCGCGCACGAACAAACGCCGGCGCAGTTCCACCGCCACCGCACTGTCATCGCTCCAACGTTCACCATCCCGGGTTGCTTCTTCACTGGCGATCAGGATGTTGGCAAAATACCCGCGCCGTTCCAAAACATGCACCAGTTGGCGGGGTTTGCGCAGTCGCCACAACCGTGCCAGCAAATTGTTCCAGGCCAGAGCCGCCAAACCAAGACCCAGGGAAACCAAAAAACCAAAAGTGACAAAACGAGCAGGCTGCAAGGCGTTGCCCAACAACCAGGCCGTCAGCATGAGCATGGAACCACCTACACCCACCAGGCGAGCCACACCGTACCAGGTTACCCGCGCAAGAGTGCGCCGGTGCAGCTGGTGCAGTCGCTCAAGGAAAGCTTCCTGGGGTTGGTTGGTCTGCATAATTCAGGGGCACCCAAAAATAATCAGGTGCGACAATCCTCCAGATCAGGGATGAGTCAATGCATACATCAGAATGTTGACGGCCATTTGCGCGGCCGCTTCGCGCACTCGCGGTGGATCCCCATGCACGTGGGCATCTTCCAAACCATCGCCGATATCCGACGACCAGGTGTAGAAAACCACCAGCCGCCCTTCACGCAATACGCCAAAACCCTGGGCGGGTTCCCCATCGTGCTTATGTATCTTCGGCAGACCGGGCAAATCATAAAACGAATGATAGATGGGATGGGTCGGCGGCAAGGGGACCAATGGGTTGTCCGGATACAGATCCGCCACCATTTCCCTGAAGGATGCGTCAAGCCCGTAGTTGTCGTCGGCGTACAAGAAACCACCCGCATCCAGGTAACGTCGCAACTCCTCCAGTTCGGTATCATCCAGCACAATGCGGCCGTGCCCCGACAGGTACAAAAACGGGTATTGGTACAAATCTTCACTGTCGAGAGTGACCACCGCTTCTTCAGTGGCTGTGACGATGCCTGTGCGTTGACCAAAGGTGTCGAGCCAATTGGGCAGACTGCTGGGGTCGCAATACCAATCGCCGCCGCCTTCGTATTGAAGGCGGGCGATGCGGATCTCCGGTTCCACTCCGGCAGCAGCCAGAGCGAATGCGGCAAAACCCATGACCGTCAGTGCCAAAACCGGCACAAGATTGATGATACGTTTCAAGATCTGGAATCCTCATTGTTGTGGGCTTCAAAACGGGGCAATGTCAATTCGGCCAGGGCGCCCGGGCGATCTTTCGTGCCATCGGGACGGTTGCGCAAGATGATGGTTCCACCCATGCGGTCGGCCAAATTTCGGCAAATGGCCAGCCCCAGGCCAGTGCCCTTGCTCTTGGTGGAAAAATAAGGATCGAAGAGACGATCAGCCACTTCCGGGTCCAAACCCGTGCCGTTGTCGGCCCAAAGCAGGGTTACGGATTCGTTCCCCACCCGCCACCGGAGGTCCAGGACCGCCTCTTGACCATGGGGAACCGCGTCCAGACTGTTCTGCATCAGGTTGCCCAGAATTTTTTGCAGGGAGTCCTCATTGGCCAGAACCAGAGGCAAATCCGCAGATTCCAGATTCACCGTCACTGTGGAGTCGGGATCTTCGGCTCCATACCGATCCACCGAGTCGGCCACCAGGAGCCGCAGGTCCACCGCTTCTCGTTCCAGATCGCCCGGCCGCCCCAGCAAACTGAACTCTTCGGCGATGGAGCGCAGCAAATCCACCTGGTCCAGCACCCGGCTGACCGTATCGGGAACAATGCGATCCAGCTGCGGATGCTTGTCTTGCCAGGCTTGTTGCAGCAGCTGCACCGAAAGCTGAATGGGTGTGAGCGGATTCTTGATTTCATGGGCCACCTGCCGAGCCAATTCGGCATTGATGGCCATCTTTCTGGTTTGCAGAAACTCGGTTATGTCTTCGAAAACCAACATGGTATCGGTGCGCTCATCGGGCAGGTCCAGCGGCGCCATGGCTCCGCGCAGGGTTCGCAGACCATCGGCGCTGCTCATCTCGCCGCCCCAGTGAACAGCACCAGCTGCCAGTTTCTGGAATCTCTCCAAGAGACGCAGCACACCTTGGTTCTCGTTCACTGTTGGATCAAAATCGACCAGAATATGATGTCCTGCAGGGTTCAGGGAGATCACCTCCTGGTTTTCGTCGATCACGGCCACACCAACAGTGACCCGGTTGAGCACCGAAGTGAGAAATTTTTCCCTGGTCAGCAACTCTTCCCGGGCTGTGGCCAACTCGGAGCGCATGCCGCCGAAGGCGCTGGTCAAACGACCCACTTCGTCACGTCCGGCTTCGGGCAAAGGGGCCTCAAAATCACCCCGGGCCATGGACTGGGTCGCCGTCAGCAATACCCGCAGGGGCCGGAACAAATTCCAGGACATGAGCATGGCCAACAGCAAGGCCGTCAGAAGAATCAGGTTGGCCATTCCTGCCAAAAACAGAACCGTGCCGCGACGCTGGTCTTCGTATTGTTTCTCTCGATCGGGAAAAGCCAGGGCCAGCACCGAAGGAGTGGTCTGCATACCAAAATCACCGTTTTGCAGCCGTGAAAAGGCAGCCAAAGGTTGAGCACCAGTGAAGGCAAAAGGCCTGCCTTCAGATGAAAAGACCACGGCAGCCTGGGCATGGTCCAGCAGTGTCCCCATCATGGCGGGGTCTGCCAAAAGGGCTTCGCGGCCAGAAAAAACACCTTCGGGGTGGCTGGCCAAAACAGGCCGTCCGCCCAAACGCAGAGTGGCCTGCCCCTGCACAAGCTCGGCCAAACTGGTCAGCAGGTTGTGGTCCAGAACCTGCCGGTACAGGAAAAAGCCATTGCTGCTGCGGCCATGGTCAAGGGCCATGGTATCGGCAATGGCCAGGACATCGGACAGATCGATGGGCACAACCGTGGCCACGAAAAGAAGATTTTCGTCTTCCATTACAACCATAGGCGAGGTGCGCCCAACAGCCAGCAAAAGGCGTGCTTCGCCGGCGGTCAAATCGCTGAAGGTTTCGTCCAGAATGAGGTTCTCGTCACCATCAAAAATCATGGCCTGGCGTGTTTGCCGAGAACCCTCCGGGCGCTCACCCTGCAGCTGTTCCAGCAACATATCGTTGATGTAATCGCTTCGCAAAAGAGTGGTGGCCTGCTCCACCAGGAGGCCGCGCAATTGCTGCACCGCGGAGTCCAAACCCACACGGGTTCGCGCGCGGGATTCGGCTCGAATGCGTTCGTGCCCTACCCGATCCACCGACATTCCCACCACCAGCAGCAGCAACAATCCGAAGAATAGATAACCAGCCAAAAAACGCTCCTGGAAACCGGTGGACCAGCCTGTGCCCAGATTCGAAGCGTCGGCTCCCGACAACAACGATTTCAACCAACGCAGGAAATGGAGCAGCAAAACCAACAAGGCCAAAAAAACGAGATTCAGAAGCATCAGACGGGAGAGGTCCAGCAGTTTGCCCCGCAAGGTGGCCTGTTCCACACCCAGAAGATATCCTTCCCCAGAAAAGTGGGTCAGGTTTTCCGGCAGAGCTTTCCAGAGACACAAAAAGACCTTGTCCCCCACGGGGATTTCAGCAATGGGTAGCTGACTGGTTTTCAATTGCTCCAGTATGGGCCGGTACTCCGGTTCGGGGATGCCCAGTTGCCCCACATCGAGCCAACCCTGGAAATCGCCTCGCAGCAGCAGAACAGGACGGTCCACTTCCGAGCGGGGACGGTAGCCGCCCATGCTCGACTTGGCCCGTCTGGTCAGCCCCGCCAACTGGGTTTCAATGCGCCAGGAACGCACCGGAAATTCTACCCGGATCCAGCCTCGGTCACCCAGCCGACTCATCTCGCCCATCAGGATCAATTCTTCTCCGTCGGGATACAATCGCTGGACTTTTTCAAAACTGCGCCCAACGGCACCGTCACTGGATGCGGTAAAGTCGAGATCGACAAAAGTGCGCTCGCCCACCTGGTAGTTGTAATCACCCATGAACCCGGTGGTGAAAAGGCTCTCCTCATTGTCGAATTCATCCATGATTTCGACCTGAAGAGGAAGACCCAGGTCCCGCAAACTGGAATCACGCCACAAGAGATAGGCCGGTTCATCCCGCCACACATCGTGGCTGTCCAGAGGAACGGCTCCACTCTGCCCATCCTGAAGACGCATTTCCCGCAGGGCTTCATCCAGCAGGTAAGGCGCCGAAATATTGGTCGGTTCAGCCAACTGGGCGGCTTTGGCATGGAGCCAACTGCGTTCGGCCTGCTGATAAACATCCACCAGGGACGCGTAATTCCAAATGGAAACCAGCAGCAGAACCACCGGCCAGGTGAACCTGCGCAGGAAACGTGGGCGGGCACCGAGAAAGGGTGTGACCAACCACAGACCCAGAACAATCAAAGCAAAAAGCAAACGCGCGCCCCACCACCAATCCGTGCCCAGAATGGATATGACCAGGGCCCCTGCAAACGCCAGAAAGCCACCCATCAGCCAGGACATCAAGTGATTGCCATTGGGCCAGGTCCGACCGGACCACAACCCCACCAACAGGGCGAAAAAAGAAAAGACCAGCAACATCAGAACCAGATGCAAAAACCAGAAGGAAAGGAATTGCAGGGGAACACTTTCACCAATGAGTCGGGGGTTGGCGTTGGTCGCCATCAGGAAAGCCAAAGAGCGACTGATCAAGAGAATGGCCGATCCCACCAGCCCAAAAAACAGTCCGGCCAAAGGTCCCTGAGATCGTTTCTGAACAGGATGAATGGTGTTGGCCGAGCCCATGGTCTGCCCCACCAATCCCACTCGGTGCAGCACTGCCCAAACAGTCAGGGCCACCATGATGCTGGTCAGCAGGGCATCGGCAGTGGAGGCAAAAAAACCAAAGGCAAAAGGTGTGGCAAAATAGGCGGGATCCAAGAGGCTGACCAGCATTCCCGGTGCCGCCGGAAGTTCCTCCTGAGGAAAGGCCCAGGTTCCCCAGCGAAAAAACCCCACCGAGGCCATGACCGTTCGGCCAACCCACAGGGCCGCCAGAAAGCCCACCATACCCAACCATCGCCGGGCCACCGTCAGCAGAGCCATCAACCAGGCCAAACCAGCCACCAGCATGAGACGGGCCCGGTGTTGGCGTCCAGCATCGTGCAACTGCCGGGATTGTTCGTTAACCAGGACCAAACCCAACTCATTGTCCGGATCCTGAAACAAAACATCCGGCTCCAGGACGCCGGACTCGTTGCCGGACTCGTTGCCAGACTCATTGCCGGTTTCGTTGACACGCAGAGGAATTTGCCCCAAGGGTAAAATGCGGCATTGCAAATCCCGGTCATCAGGCAAAGCCAGGCCTTCAGCCAGGTTGATTTGCAATTCCAGAACCATCTGCGGGCCCACCGACCGGGTGAGTCGCCGAAACCAGTGATGGCGTCCACGCAACAGGTGGTCCCCATCCTGATGTTCCCACTGCAGAGGCAGGGGTTCGGCTCCCGGAGTCCAGGCACTGCGTTGACCATCCTGCCAAATAATACCTTCAATATTAAGACCACCAACTCCCGACAGCATGGCAGGCCACTGGCTGGAAACGCTGTTCAACAGCCGGAAGAGATCACCACCCACAGGGGGATTTGCATCAGTTGGGAACTCTCCAACAACTGAGGCAAAAGTTTTCGCCACCACATTGTCCAGCTCATTCCATATCTGCTCAGCCTGGGCCCGTTGTCCCACCTGGTTCACAACAATTGGTTGCTTGGTGGAAGAATCATTTTCATTACCCATACTCAGTGACTTCAGGGAGACGGCAACCATGGTCGATAAGGAGAGCAGAAGCAGGATCGTCCAAAAAACTGAACCGCCACTTTTGACACCCCGGCCGCCTGAAGGAAGGCTGGTAGTCAGAGCCAGCAACACCGTCAAAAGCAAAAACAGCCCAGGCAGGGAAAGACCATCCACCAGAGTTTTGCTCCCACCCTGAAAAAGCAGAAATCCCTGTCCCAACAGACAGAGAAAACCGAGGGGCTTGATGATGTGGGCAACCCGGCCCGTCATCTGAATCCTACCTTTGGGAAATGGAGTTGAGTTGTGCCAGCCACCACTGCTGATCTTTCAGGGTGAGCACAACCACGTACTTGATTTCATCCGACAGTTCTCGCCCCGGCAGAAGATATTGCCATTCAACCATGGCCAGACTTTGCCCACCATCGGCAGGATCTTTCAAGCGTCGGAATTGAAAATCCTTGGTGGTTCGACTTTGGAACAGATCCTGGAAATAATAGAAGGCCTGGTCGGGGCTGTAAATGGTGAAGCGATCATAGTCACCACCATGAGTGACCCGCAAACCGTCTGTATGCACCAGAGCTGCCATGGCTTTTTCATCACCGGATCGCCAGGCGTCGGTCATGATGGTGAAAACGGAATCAGCCGGGGCCGATATTTGGGATGCCGTTGCAGTATCTTCCGTGGCCAAAGCCGGTGCAAGAAAAACCACAACCAGCAGGCCCAGAGTGATGGCAAAACTGAATTGGCGGTAGGCATAAAAAGACAACTTGGGCTCCAATTTGGACTCCATGGCCACTTGGTCGGAGGACTGGTATCCTATTCTACTCATAATCGACCTATTTTCGCCATGAAGAAGCCATTTTTTTCAAAAAAAAACCCCTTCGGCGCTGCAATAGCACCGAAGGGGCTCGAAAAAAACCCAATTCAGGGATTTCAAACTTACATGTCCAGCGCCATGCGCTTCTTATCGGTGATCTTGCGCTCGTACCACCAAACCAAAACAGGACTGGCAATAAACATCGAGCTATAGGTACCCACAACCACGCCAAAAGTCAGCGCAAAGGCAAAGTCATGAATCACCGCACCACCAAACAGGTACAGCGAAATGGAAACGATAAAGGTAGTCACCGAAGTCAGCACCGTACGGCTGAGGCACTCGTTGATGGAACGGTTGATGACCGCCCGGTAGCTCTCCTTGCGGCGCAGACGCATGTTCTCACGAATACGGTCGAACACTACAATGGTATCGTTCAGGGAGTAACCGATAATCGTCAGGAAGGCTGCGATGATCGACAAGCTGATCTCCAGATCCAAAAGGGAGAAGATACCCAGGGTCAGGAGCACATCATGAACCAGGGCCATGATGGCTGCGATGCCGTAACGGAAAACAAAGCGAAAGGTGATGTACAGCACGATCAGGGCCAAGGCCCCGAACACAGCACTGGTGGCACCCTTGCGCAACTCGTCACCAATTTTGGGGCCAACACTCTCTTCACGGCGCAACTCGATGTCCCGGCCACCCAGCCCCTCACGGAGGTCATTTAAAAGCACCTGGGCTGCGTCGAGGGTTTCGGTATCACCATCGACGTTGGGATAGGTGATCAGGAACTCATCGGCAGAGCCGAATTCCGTCACCTGGATGCCATCATAACCTTTGCCCTCCAGGGCGCTGCGAATTTCGCCAACGCTGGGAGCGGGCTCGGTCATCTTTACCTGCAGCACTGATCCGCCGGTGAAATCGATGCTCAGGCGGGGTCCGCCATGGATGCCCATCAGAATCACCGTAATCACAATGAGCGCAACCGAGAGGCTGAACGCAGGCTTCATGCTGCCAACAAAGTTGATGCTGGGGTTCTTGAAGAATTCCATCTTCCTGTCCGACCTTTCCCGAACCTTCCGGCTCGGATTCATGCCCCGCGGGGCGAAAATTCATTTATTACTGTCAAGCCGGTATCGCTGCAGGCAGCGCACCGAACTTAGATACTCATGGTCTCTCTGCCCTTGTTGCGCACCATCATCTCCATGATGACTCGGGTCATGACCAGGGCAGTGAACATGCTGGTCAGGATACCAATGCACAAAGTGACGGCAAAACCCTTGATGGGGCCGGTGCCGAACATCAGCAGAACTCCGCCGGCGATCAGTGTGGTCACGTTGGCATCCACAATGGTCCGGGTGGCATTCATGTAACCGGACTGAACCGAGGCGCGGATCGTCTTGTCCTTGCGCAGTTCTTCACGGATGCGCTCGTTGATCAGCACGTTGGCATCGACGGCCATGCCAACTGTCAGAATAATTCCGGCAATACCCGGCAAGGTGAGCACCAGGCCAAACTGGGCCAGGACCGCCATCAGGATGACGATGTTGCTGACCAGAGCCAGCACCACTACCAGGCCGGTGGCGCGGTAATAAGCAAGCATGAACAGAATGACGAAGATGGAGCCGTACATGGCGGCCGAAACGCCTTGCTGGATGGAGTCACTACCCAGACTCGGGCCCACGGTGCGCTCTTCAGCGATGTAGACGTCGGCAGGCAAAGCACCAGCACGCAACAGAAGAGCCAGGTCGCTGGCTTCGGTGTTGGTGAAGCTTCCTGTGATGACACCCTGGCCTCCGGGAATGCGCCCTTGAATAACAGGAGCACTGCTGATGCGACTGTCCAGGCTGATGGCCAGTTGGCGTCCGACATTGTCGCCGGTCACCTTGGCGAAGGTGCGGGCACCACGGCTGTCGAGAGTAAAGCTGACCTGGAAAAGGCCGGGGCGTTCAACATTGTTGGTGGCCACGGCGCCCTCAAGGCGATCACCGGTCAAAGACGGCACATTATCCACCAGGTAGATGGCCCGGAAGAATGTATTGTTACCCACGTCTATGGGCGCATCACCCAGCTGGAATTCGGAGTCACGCAAAGCACGGAGGCAGCGGGGATCATCCAACATGGTCTGCATGCGGCCCACGTCGGTCTCGTCCAGGAACAAAGTGGCACCAACGCCGCCAAGACCAGGCTGGGCCATGAGCAAACCACTGAATGGATGTTCGGCCCGATAGAGTTCATCGCTGACATCAGGAGCATCTCCCGGCTCCAGGGTACCGAAGGGGTTGTCTTCGTCAGCAGCGGTGCTGTCGGCCAGGGCAACTTCGTCACCTGCGGCTTCCTTGGCCTTGGCTGCAGCCACAATCTCTTCATCCAGGAAGGCGCGATCCAGTTTTTCCAATACATCTTGAATTTCAGTGTCCGGCCGGACCATGCGAAATTCAAGACGGGCAGTTTTGCCCAGGAGTTTTTTAGCGCGTTCGGGGTTTTGCAGGCCCGGCAGTTTCACTACGATGCGACTGGCACCAAATGTAGTGATCTCAGGTTCTGAAACACCAAACTTGTCAATGCGCCTGACCAGGCTCTCTTTGACCCGCTGCAGGGCATCCTGAGCTTCGGCGGGAGTCATGTCGGTTTGGTCAATTTCCAAAACCAGGTACATGCCACCTTTGAGGTCCAGACCACGTCGAATGGCCTTGCTGTCGATTTCTTCAATCTCAGCCAGACGCTCAGGGTTATTTTGGGCTGCGGCGCGCTCTTCCTTGGAAATGGAGAGGGCGTTGAATGTGGGCCACAATCCGATGAGGGAGAACAACAGGACAGCGACACTCAATCCTGCCCTGATCTGCAGGGAACGATTCATTTTTCTACTCCTGGAAAGCCTGCTCCGATACAGCCAGGGGCCGTCATCGGGTTAATTAAACAAAAAAAGTACGCCTTAATTCTGGTCTAGGCAGGGGAAATTGCTCCGAGGAGCACAGAATATTAGGCGCATCAAAAAGACTCGCCCTGCCGATTTATTCTGGATATCACTGGATATCACAGGATATCACGGGATATCTCCGGATATCGCAGGCTATTCGGTAGAATTCCTCATTAATCAGAAAACTTGGCCGTTTAACCGTCGACGATAATAACACATAGCGCTGCGTTTGGCCAGAAAATGCGCATTTTTGAACAACTTCTGGAGAATGATCATGCTCTAAGCTGCAAATCGTATTGGCGACTTCCCAATCCAAGAGCATCCGCCCTCTCCATCAAGGCCCCAGGCTCCTGTAGAAATCCACTCCATTGACGCAGTCCGTGCACATTCCCCTTCACCAGAATGTCCCAGGTGGCCTGATCCAAGGCAAGGGGATCGGCAGCAACCAGCACACCTTTAACATCAGGTTGCTGGCGATCTCGGCCAAACCCACCTGCGGCCTGGCGAGGCACCGGCGTCAAAAAATTGGCGTACAACAGGGAACCACTTTGGGCAGCCCGACTTTGGCTGGCCACGGCAAAGGCCGCCTCGGCCACTTGCTTCTGGAAGCGGGGAATGCGGGAGGCATCTTCAGGACTGATGCCTGCCAAATGACAGGCGGTCATGCACTCACCACACCCGGTGCAGAGCTGGTGGTCGATGAAAGCTCGTCCTGCACGAATGGTGATGGCGTCAAAAATACAGGTGGCCAGGCACGATCCGCAGCCGGCGCACAAAGGGGTGTCCACCGTTGGGCGGATATCCCTGTGCAAAAGCAACTTCGACTGGCGATCCAGAATCCCGGAACCCAGGGAAAAAAGTGCCCCACTCATTCCCAGATGGGGATGCGGCCGTACGGAATTCAAGAGCATCAATCCCCCGGCCGCTGCCGCAACCGAAGACAGGGTGACACTCGGAAAAGCGCATTCTTCAGAGAGGGACAATGGATCTCCGGGCTGGTTTTCCGGGTCATCTCCCACCACGAAAAACTCCTGCAAATCCAACTGACTCGCCCTCTCAAGCAAACCCTCGGCCGTATCCAATCCGGCAGTGGTTATGGACAGAGTATCAAACATGGGACCAGGGTTCTGCCCACCCTTTTTCAAACCCGTTCTGGCCGCATTAATCCATTGGGGCAGCACGGCGTTGGATTGACCGGGGGCGTTCAAGGGGATTTTCAGAGCCCAGGGATTTTGGGCCTCACTGGATTTTCCACACCCAAGCTCGGCTACCGCCGTTTCCAGAATTTTCAAAAACCCGTCCCCAAAACCCTGACCGGGAAATGACTCTGTTGCCTGGCAAAATATCACCTGGCTGGCGGTCATGGCGTCCCTCCAGAATATTCCATTCCTTTGAGGGCCAACATTTCCGATACTGTGACAAAACGAATGCCGTCGGCCTGAAGTCTGGGAATCTCCCGGGCCAGAACATTCAAGGTGGCTCCATGAGGATGCCCTATTCCCAGGGCGAATCCTTTGCTGCGAGCCGTCTTGACCAGAACATTCAAATTTGCGGTGAGGGTTGTTTCATTCTCGCTGTCGTAATCCAGAAAAATCCGGTTGCGGAGGGTTGGAATTCCCGACTCACGGGCCACACCATGAGCCACTGATTTGGAAGACGTTAAACTGTCCACAAAAAAGAGATCTCTTTGACGCAATACTGCCATCAAGGCCTGCATGGTGGCCGGATCGCTGGTAGCAGCGCTTCCCATGTGATTGTTCAAACCCTTGATGTCTGGCAGATTTTTCAGTTTATCATCCAGGAGATGGCCGATGGCGGTTTGAGTCATCCCAACCAAAAGTGGCTCAACCCCGGGATTGGTCTCGGGATATCCCTGGGGTTCCATGGGCAGATGAAGAATGACTTCGCGCCGCTTTTGGGGAACCTCCACCTGTTTTTTACCCAGTTGTAACTCCACAAAACATCCCGCAGCCAATCTCTGATTCCGGCCTGCCGAAAGGCTTTCTCCACTCGGGACAACCGCATCCCTGTCTTGGGGAAGAACCAATTCAGTGCTTTCCAGGGAAAACTGGCGAGAGAAAGGCAAATTGGGCAAAACCGCCATGGTCAGGGGAATTGGCAGTTTGAGCAAACCACGGGTGGTTTGGTTGCGGGCGTGTCCCCAATCATCAATGACCAGGGCCACCACCGGGCCGGTGGATTGAGCGAGGAACTGGTCCCAAGCAGAAGGCCCAGTCTGATCGCCCCAAATCAAGGTTGGAGACTTTCCCTCCCGATGCAAGACCAAGGTATGGGTTGGTTTCCCGTTGACACCGATATCCAACCGCAACAGATCTTGAACTCTGTTGAATTGCTTTTGGTCCCTACCGGACCCTTGTGGGTAAATTTTTTGGCCCCAGAGAATGCGACCACCGATTTCTCTGAGGGAGCGGGCGAGGGTCAATTGCGTGATCTCGAAAGATGTGTCTCCAGGAATAGCTACCAGACGGCAGCGCACCTCGGCTCGGGTTCCCAGTTGGGGAGCCGGCCAATCATGGTCGGTGACTACCGAAGCCTTGCCTGGTCGAAAATGGGAAAAATGCCCCACCAGCACATTTTCAATCTGGTTCTGAACATCCTCAAAAGCCTGATCCGAGCCCATGGTCAAAAGAGTAGCCTGGCCAGTGCCGGTGTTGGCCCATTTGAGGAATCCGATGCCACCGATTAGCACCACAATAGCCGCCACCAGGACCCAGGTCAGGGGTGTCAGGCGAAACCCACCGCCTTTCTTGGAGCCGCGGCGCTTTGGGCTGCGTTTTTTGCTGGTTTTTTTCTTGCCGCCTGAGCGACCGGGAAGTTTCAAACCAAGGATCTCCAGAAGTCAGGGGTCTATACCGCGAAACTGAGGTCTATGGAAAAGGGAGCCCATCTGCGGACTCCCTTTTTATAGTATTGCCTGAGGCCCAAGGCCACAAGGATTCATATGCGGATATTATTGGTTGTCGAAACCTCTCTGGCCCAGCATTTTCCACAATCCGTTAGAACCCTGGATTGCATAAAAATCAACCCTTTGATCCACCTCAAAACGGAGATTCTCGGTGGTATCGAAGTTTATAAAGAGGTTATAGCTAGCCTTGTAGGCACCACGACCACCGAAGTATTCTTCAGATTCCTCAACCGGTTCCCAGGTGCCATCCTTATCCAGGACCGCAACACTGATGGAATCGATGGGAGGCTTGGCAATACCAGCTTCATCCACTCCACCGAGACCTTCAAACATGTTGCGGTGAATCTGAACTTCACCATCCCGGTCGAAGTAGAGTTCCGTCAAAGGATTATCACTGCCTTCCCAGGCGTCAAAGGTTGCCTGCAGCAACACAGTGCGGTAATCCGGGTGCAACATTGCTTCAAAGTCCCCAGAATCCATGTCCTGGTAGATGTCCTTGAAGTTCGCCATCAATTTATCAGGTGTTGTGGCGTCTGGACGGCCATCGGGTGGCTTAACCTCTTCACTATCATCTGGCGAGAAGATACAGCCGGTGGCCATCACCAAGAGAGCAACAGTGGCCAGCAGCATCATAAGATTTTTCAGTTTCATTGCTTTTTTCCTCCAGAGATCCCAAGGATCTGGGGTTCGAATTTGGGTCAACATACAGACGCAAACCCGCAGAACCAACATTGGTTCCGTTTTATTCTGACACTATTTTAGCATATTCTACGATTAATTGCTACCAAATGTTCCTCTCAACACCCCCATTGTGGGAAGAATCTGTCCAGTATCAGGGTCGCTCTCGCCTACCTGATCCTCCCAGCGATAAACATACCAAAAATTCCCCTCAAAGCGAAATGTTATTATGGCAGAGGCCCTGTAGCGGGTTTCGGAGTTATCTGCGGTGTTGGTCACCTTGATGTAATAAATGACCCCTTCCCAGCGAACTTCCGTTCCCACCGGCTCAGGGACGTTAAACTCATCATTTCTCATTTTTGCCAGGTTGCTCACCCCTGAACTGTAAAAACTGTCGATAAAAGTGAGTTCCTTGGCCAAATCCCAGCCCACAAAAGCCCCGGGGAATTGAGCCTCAGCCTCAGCATCGGGAATATAGGTGAATTCTGGATGAAGGTTTTCTTCCCAGCCAAAACTGTCGATGTTGTTCAGCGAAAGCTGGAGGTTTTCCCAAACGTTGCGCGGGCTGGTTCGCGGAAGGTAATTGATGGAAGCCCCACTGGTTGGAAGTTCCGGATCCCGGGGTGTGAAAATGCACCCGCTGAGCTGTGACGACAGCAACAGAACCGCGCCCCCTAAAACCAAACGTTGAAAAAGTCGCGCAGCGATCATGTCAGAACTCCCATTTCAACCAGATATCGCTTTCCCAGTAGTCGGAGCTGGTCTCCGTGATGCTGGGGCCGAAAGCATTGAATTTCTTGACCATGGCCGACAGCTCCAAAGGATTGTCGGTTCCCCAGCGGCGGCTCACCCGGGTACCAATCCAAATTTTTCCTTCCAGACGCTCAGCAATCTTGTCGGTGGTGCCGATGGTGAGCTTTTCGTCCTTGGTATTGTAGGTGGACCCTTCAAGGGTCACTCCATTGGCCACATCGAATTTGAAGGACAGATCGAGTTTCCCGATTTTCTGTCGCTGGTTGACAAAATACTCGCTGCTGCCTGTGCTGCCTTCATTGGTTTTTTCGGCACTGAAACGTTTGTTGTAGTCGTACTTGACCGTGATATTCAAACGCTCGGTGGGTTTCAATTTCACCACGGTGGACAGAGTGCCACGCTTGTTGTAGTTGTCCGTGCGTGTGGACCCTTCAAAGTGCGAATAATCGTAGTCGGTGTATTGGATATAAACTCGGTAGTTTTGGCTGAATGTCAACCAACTGGAAACAGGCCAGCTGTAACTGGGCGAAATTTCGAAACTGTCCTTCACATTGTTGTTGGACGAACGCGTTGAATTCAAGGCAATATCACTGTTTTGCCTGAAGAAAAATACCATGGAGGTTTGAAACCGCCCAGCCCAGTTGCGTTCCAGCCGAGTCGAAAAATCAAATCGCAAACGATCCTTGTCGTTGGTCACATAACCATTTTCTGCGGTATCCTGGGCCAGTCCGGTAACCCAATTGACCCTCATTTTGGTTGCTGCAAAGAGAATCCGTTGCCAGGTGACTTTCAGCGTTCGGTCTTTTTTGTACTGCTTGCCCCTGGCCACGTCTGCGCCTTTGGTCAGCTGGTCATCCCATTTCCAGAGATAGGAATATTCGAAAGAGAGGGAGTCCCGTCCCACCTGGAAACTCAGGGCAAATTCCGCGTTTTGCTGAAGTTTTTCCTTGTAACCAACCCTGCTGACGGTGAAATCGGATTCGTCCATGCTCTGGGAAAATTTGGATGCCAGGTGCAAGCCCCAAAAATGCATTTCATTGATCAGACTCAAAGTCAGGGCGTCTTTGATCTCCATCTCGTCCACGACCTTGTCTTCTTCAGCCAAACCCACCGTATCGATCAACCCGTTGGTATCGCGTTTATAGTCCAGGTATTTGCGATCAAAGTTGCCCCGGGTTAGGGCCACACGGCCACTGGTGAAATTACGATCGTAATAAATTCCAATACCCATGGTATCGCCGAGGGATGATGAAGGAGCGATGCTTTCCCCCAGGGCGCGGTCACCACCGGAGGTGCGCCCATAGAGACGGCCAGCAACCGACACGCCATCAAAGACCTCGGTGCCCACCTGCATCCCGCCATCCAGAAAGCTTTCGGCAATGTCGTTGCGCCGGTTTTGGTTGATGGATTTCTGGTCATTCATCCCGGCGGAAGATTTCAAGGTCAGCTTCACCGCACCCAGTTGCAATTGGGGTTTGCTCAACGACAGGCCGGCATTCTTGTAATCGCGACGAGAAACGTTGTCGTGCCCACCGGCATTGGTGGTGTTGTCTTCGCTCCAATCCCAGCTGCCATTGAATGTGGTCGAGAAAGGCAACATGCGACCAGTCATGTAGTTGGTGCTGGCGTTGCGTCTTTCAGTGGTTTTGATTTGCTGGCGAAAATCGGTCCAGGAATAACCCAGCCGGTTGGTCATGACCGAGCCCTTGGCCAAGGTGAAGATGTTGGTGAAATCGCCGAAATACTGATTGCTGGTGACGTTGGTTTTGATGCCCGCCTTGGGAGTATTCTTGATCTTCACAATGAAGGATGAATCCTCCAGTTCCTCCGGGTCGAAATCATCAGAATTTTCTTCCTGCTGGTCGTATTGGTCCGAGGCCTCGGACATGCGGCTCCGCCCTGACGAAGAGGTGGTTTCGGAAGTAAGGGTATCTCCCACAGCACCCGCCATGGAGTCCACCGCAGCGTCACTCTGAGCCCAAACCCAAGTC
>JAUUYW010000338.1 GCA_030590265.1 Candidatus Krumholzibacteriia bacterium | reverse complement strand
TAACACCCAGGGATGTATCTTTGCTAAGTACTGATATTTTATGTTCCAGGGTTTCTATTTTCTTCTTTGCACTGTTTAGCTCTTCTTCAACAACCTGTTTTTGGGATATAGCTTTACGAGTGGTTTCGTCTCTGGACGCCAGCCGGGCCGAGGTGGACCATGACCGTGGCTGCGGGTCTGACCTTCGCAACGGTGCTGACCATGGTGGTTGTACCGGTGCTTTACGCCATCATCTTCCGGGTGCCCTCGCCTCGGAAACAAAGCTAGTCATTTCGTATTACCGCGGGGCATTGGCCCTGTGTCGGAGGCATCATTGTGAATAGATTTAAGATACCGGCAATTTTGGCGATTTTGACCATAGCGGTGACCATGTTTCTGGTGGGCCCGGCCACCGCAGAGACAAAACCCAAGATCCACATTGCTTATCTGCACGACGGACCAGTGGCTCCCTGGGCCGAAGGTCTTCGTGATTCCCTGCGAGGAGAGGTTGGAAGGGTTCTGGCCGCTGATTTTGAAGTGGTGAGGTCGGCAGATTTGATTTTCATCGCCGAGACAACCCGGGAGTCCTGCCGTGAGGGCCTGTTGGCTTTGCTGAACAAGCCTGAGGTCGATATTGTCATTGCCACCGGGCCTCTTGGTTCAGTGGAAGCAGCCCATTTGAAGTCCCATCCAAAGCCTGTTATCGGTTCAGTCATTCTGGACACCACATTGCAGGGTGTATCTCTGGTGAATGGGACGAGTGGGATTCACAACTTTACTTATGTGTCTTCTCCAAACCCCCTCAAGTCAGATTTTGAGGTGTTTGGGGCAGTAGTTGAGTACAAGGACTTAGTACTGATTGGCAGTTCCCAGTATTTGAGCGCCCTACCCGACCACAGTCAAGTATTGCAGGATGCCAGCCAAAGCAATGTAAGCTTTGTATCTGGCGAAGGGTCGATTTCAGCCATTGTTGAGGCCCTCCCGGAGGCTGCCGATGCCATCTACCTCTTGCCACTGGTTACCATGGATGAAGAGAAAACAATTGAGCTGCTGTCCGAGCTGAGAGCCCGCCAGTTGCCGGTGATGGCCATGCGTGGCGAACGGGATGTTCGGTCCGGGGCCCTGTTGGGGGTGACGCCCAAGGACTGGTTGCGTCGAGTTTCGCGTCGCGTGGCTCTTGCCACAGGCCGCATTGCTGTTGGTGAACCTGCTGCCGATCTTTCAGTGCTGCTAACCCGTTCGGGCAAGACGGTCATCAATATGGGAACTGCCCGTGCCATTGGTGTATCTCCATCCTTCTCATTTCTCATTGATGCAGTGCAGATTGGCAGTTACGAACAAGCTGGAGCCGTCGGTTTGGATCTATTCATGGCCATGGATGAGGCCCAACTCAACAACCAGGACATTGCTGCCACCGAGCGCCTGGTGCTGGCTGGAAGCGAAGAGGTTGGTCTGTCTTCTGCGGTGTTGTGGCCGCAAATCAACGCCGGTCTCAGTGGTACACTGGTCGACGAAGACAGTGCTGACTACCTGGCAACTCTTTCCGAGGGAACCTTTGGCGGCCACCTGGGATTGACCCAACTCATCTGGTCGGACCAAGCCTGGGCCGATTACTCCATTGCCAAGGATTTGCAAACGGCCCGGGAACAGGAACTGTTGCGGGTGCGTTTGAACGTGGGACTGGAAGCCGCTACGGCCTATCTTGATGTCCTGCGGGCTGAGACTTTTCTCGGAGTGCAGCGACAAAATCTCGCCTTCAGCCGCACCAACCTGGAACGGGCCCAAGTGCGGGTGGATGTGGGCGACGCCAATCGCTCGGAGCTTTACCGCTGGCAAAGTAAAATTGCCGGTGAGAAGACAACGGTGATTGGGGCCATGTCTCAACTCAAAGAGACAGGGTTTGAGCTGAATCGTGTGCTGAGTCGACCCCTGGAGGAATCCTTCGATCTTGCCAACGCGACCCTCGACGAACAATTCTCCCTCTTGGCCGACCCACGGGTGGCCCAATTTTCGGACGATCCTGCCGGTTTGCGCATCCTGCGGGATTTCCTGACCAACAAGGGGTTAGTAGGGTCGCCGGAGCTCCTCCAGTTTGACGCATCCATCAAGGCTCAGAATCGGGCCCACAAGGCAGCAACCCGCTCTTTCTGGTCCCCGACGGTGGGATTGAACGGATCCCTGGACCATGCCTTCAGCCGCAGTGGTGCTGGTTCCGATATGTCTGCGCCCGGCTTGCCCGATGATACCAATTGGCGCGTATCGGTCTTCATGACCCTGCCCATTTTCGAGGGTGGCGCCCGTTTCGCAGAATCCGGTAGGACCTCCCAGGAAATCCTGAGACTCGAGCGCGATCGCTACGCTGCTTCGGAGCGTATTGAGCAGGAAGTGCGCAGTGCTGTTTTCCAGGCAACCAGTGGTTTTATCGCCATTGAATTGTCGCGCCAGGCGGCCGAGGCAGCGCGTCTCAACCTGGACATCGTTGCCGACAATTATTCCCTGGGCCGTGCCCTTCTGGTGGATTTGATCGATGCGCAAACCAACTCCCTGAGCAAAGACCTGGCTGCCGCAGATGCGGTTTATCTGTACCTGTTGGAATTGATGCGGGTCGAAAGGGCAGTGGGCCAATTTACATTCTTTGCCGAGGCTAAGGCCAGGGCTCAATGGATTGACGAACTGGAGGCGTTTGCTGTGGGTCGTTGATGGGATATTCTCAGGTATTGTCTTTTCTCATGTCCTGGCTGCGATTCCACCGAGTTCGTTAACTTATTGACAATTTAATAAAAATGTTTGAATATAAACTTTCAACCATAAGTTTCCTGCGCTGTGGAATTGCGGGTTGTGCCGAGCAACTCTGTGGTGGACTTGTCGATTCGTTTAAAATCCCAGCTTTTAACTATGGGAAAACTTCAGTCACGGGGAATTGGTAGTTGTGAGCTACAACCAATTTCACCAATTCCAAATTCTGGAGGCAACAAATGCCTGAATCCCGGAACAACAAACCTCGCCAGCACAAAATGCCCTCCTCATTCCACAATGCCATCACCCTCGTAGGTGCGATATTGGCTGGAACGGCTCTGGCTCTCATTGTCTTTCTGGTGGTGCTTGAAGCCACGTCCGGGGGCCATCATCCTTACATGGGGGTCATCGCTTTTGTGATCCTGCCGGTGTTCCTGGTGATTGGGTTGGTTGTGGGGGCGTTTGGTGTTCTGCGGCAACAGCGGCGGCGAAAACTGGGATTGCCCAGCACGGAACAATTGCCAAAAGTGGATTTGAACAATCCGGCTCACCTGAGGGCAACAATCTTTGTGTCTTGTACATTGATTCTCTTTCTGGCCCTGAGCGCCTTTGGCAGCTTTCGTGCTTTTGAATACACCGAGAGCGACGAGTTTTGTGGAACCCTTTGCCACGAGGTGATGCAACCCGAGTACACGGCCTATTCCGTTTCGCCCCACGCGAGAGTGGGATGCGTGAAGTGCCACATCGGATCGGGTGCCGAATGGTTTGTGAAAGCCAAAATTTCCGGCCTGCACCAGGTGTATGCCGTGCTGATGGATAAAGTGCCCCGGCCCATCGAAACACCCATCGCCAACCTGCGCCCTTCCCGGGACACCTGCGAACAGTGTCATTGGCCCGCCCACTTCTACAACGAGAAGCTGGTTGTCCACGATTATTATGGTTACGAAGATGAGAACACCCATTGGAAGTTGCATCTCTTGATGAAAATCGGCGGTGGGGGGGAGGATGGTCCGGCCAAAGGCATTCATTGGCACATGAACATCGACAACGACATTGAATACGTGGCCACCGATCGCCAGCGCACAGAAATTCCCTGGGTAAGGTCCACCCAATCGGACGGTACAGTTAAAATTTTCCGGGATACGGAATCTGATTTTGAGGACGAGAATCTGACGGATCACGAGGTGCGGCACATGGACTGCATTGATTGCCATAACCGTCCCACCCACCATTACAACCCTCCGGCCAAACTGACCAACCGCGCCATGACTCTGGGACGGATTGATTCGACCCTGCCGGGTATCAAGGGCTTGGTTGTGGAATTGATGAGTGATTCATACACCACAACTGACGAAGCTCTGGTGGCAATCAGAACGGGTATTGTTGAACATTACGCGGAGGAATATC
>JAUUYW010000138.1 GCA_030590265.1 Candidatus Krumholzibacteriia bacterium | reverse complement strand
TTGGCCTCGAAAATTCAACGCCGGGCAGGGAACTCCCTGATGTACTTGGCGGCGGTTGTCATGGTGGCCGCAGGCTTGCGGCCAATTTTGGGCAGTTTGTTTGAAATTCCTGGGTGGTGGCAGATGGCTGTGGCTATTGCCCTAGCCATTGGCATTTGTGTTTTTCCGGCAAAAAAAACCAGGCTTGCCAGACAGCTGCCCTGGTTGGCTGCGTTTCCTCTCCTTTCTACCGTTGTTTTTCTCTTCCAACCAGGTATTCTGGGCCTTTTTCTCAAACCACATGCAGAGCCCACTGAATCAATTGATCAACTGCCACCAGTTCCACCGGACAACAAAACTCCTTTGATAATGGTGGTGTTTGACGCCTTCCCGTCAGTTTCTCTCATGAACCAAGAGATGGGCATTGATTCATCCCTGTGCCCAAACCTTGCTCGTTTTGCTGATGACGCTGTTTGGTATCGAAACGCTCTGGCGGTTAGTCCCTCGACGATCTGGGCCGTTCCAGCAATCATGACCGGTCGGTTTCCCCTGGAAAAAAGCTCCCCCGATCTCGATTGGTATCCGGACAACATATTCACCTGGCTGGACGAAACCCATCGCATCCAAGCATTCGAATCGTATACATTTTTGGATCCATATTCTTCGCGGCAACCATCTTTTCTGGATCGGTTTCGCCTGACTCTGTCAGATCTTTCCATCATCTATTGGCATGTGGTGCTGCCTGAGGATCTGGCCACGGGTGTTCCTGAAGTATCCCACGACTGGAAGGGATTTGACCAAGGGATCAATGAGGATCATTCTGCCTTTCCCAACCGGCAAGAACTGATGGAGGAGTTTATTGCCAGCCTTGAGGACACTCCCAAACCGGGGTGTTACTTTTTGCACGCAGTGGTCCCACATTCGCCCACTCAATTCTTGCCTTCAGGAAACAAGTACTCACACAATGGCAGATCGCCAACGGGCCAGGGGGGGCAATGGGGGAAATGGAGAAATGATTTATGGACAGTTGTTAACGGTCAGCAACGACATCTTCTTCAGGTGGGATATGCCGACTACCTGGCTGGTCGCATTATCGATCGTCTGAAGGAAATCGGAATGTATGAGAAATCCATCGTGGTTTTCTGCGCTGACCACGGCATGGCCTTTTCTCCCGATGATTTCCGGCGTGGGGTTACCAAGACTAACACGGGAGAAATTCTACCCGTTCCTCTGTTTATCAAATTCCCGGGATCGGGATCTGGAGGTATTGTCGATACCCCGGCCCAAAGCATTGATATTTTACCCACGGTGGCTGGAGCTCTGGGGACGACCTTACGCTGGGCTGACGGCCAGGATCTCAGAGGCAATGGTTTGAGCCTCAAAAGTACATTGGACTATCTTCAACTCTCAGGCATGAAAACAGTTAGGGTGGACACTGTTCTGGCCCAAAGACGGGCAAGTTTGAGGACTAAAGAGGTGCGATTCGGATCTCAACCAGGTGGTCAGGAGCTGTTTGCACCGCTGCGTGGCTCGGATCTTCTGGGGCTCCGGGTTCCTGCCGATCTGGCTGTTTTTTCGGAATTGGACATCAACCTGGTGACAGAAGGCCCTTGGTATTCACCGGATCCCGACAGCGGTCTAATTCCTGCTGAAGTTGACGGCTATCTCACGGGCAAGGTGGCTTTGCTTGACCATCTGGAGTTGGTTTTTGCCATCGATGGTGTTGTCCGGGCTGTTGTCCGCCCTTTCGGTCGCAAACCAGGGAGTGACCTGGGCCTTTTTTCAGCCATGTTGCCTGAATCCTGTCTGCCACCGGGAGAGCATTCCCTGAGTGTCCTGGTTGCCGACTGGTCAGATGGGCGGCCCGTTTTGTTGGCTACTGAGCAAGGTGGAATTCAGAGCCTGGGTTTGAACCTGGCAACCTCGCCAATTCCAGGTCTGGATGTATTCGGATTTTATAAATTTTCTTATTGGGGGGGAATACCAACTCGATGGACCAATGGGGCCGGCAATTTGTTTCTTCCGTACAAAGGAGAAAAAAAACCGGGCCTGGTTGAACTCAAGTTGGCAGCCAGCGGCCCTCAGGGTACACCTCTTATTCTGACAGTCAATGGAATTCCATTTTTACCCGAATCTCTACAACAGGGCCCCTGGTCGGGGACTTTCTCTCTGGCGGGTGTTGATAAACTGGGCAACATTCGGATCGGCCTTTTCAAGCAACCTTTCGTCCCAGCCGAGATTAAGTCAGGCGCCAAGGATAAAAGAAAGCTTGGAGTGGCTGTCCAGAAAATCACCCTCCTTGAGGTTGGGGATAATCAACCAGCCATCAATCAGGTCGAGCCAATTTTGATCATCAGACCCGAGTCGGGTTCTGCGGCTGCTATCACCGGGATGCATCGGTCAGAAATATGGGGTGGAGAGCCCGTTGCCTGGACCTCGGGGGAGGTGGAAATCCTGGCTCCCTGGAAAAATGGTAATTTCCCTGCTTGGCTTCTGTTGAGTCTGGAAGATTCGGGTCCTCAGGAAACTGAACTCAATATCACTGTCAATGATGTATCGGTTTTCCAAAAAAAACTAGAAAGGCGTCCCCGGCTTGAATTGATCGATTTGAGAGACGTTGCCCAGGAGATGCCACTTCGCATCAGGTTGACGTGTGATACTTTCCGCCCAATGGATTATAATGGTAAATCCAAGGATGAGCGGCAGTTGGGAGTGGCCCTTCGTCTGGTGACTCTGTTCGGGAAAGCCCCCTTATTTGCGCCACCTGAAAAATTGATTCACTAAAGGGCGCCGGTCCCACTCTGGAATTGATCGGTTACACCCTCGACAACAGTTTGGCCACCAGTTGATCACTCTCTTGTCGGATCAAAAATCGCCAGGCTGGCATCGAGTCAGCTGGGATGGTCGCGACAGCGAGGCCAGCAATTGGCAAGCAGTGTTTATTTTGCCCATTAATTCCGAGTCAAAGGTTATCAAACTCACGCTAGTGAAATGATGTGTCTTGATTTGACGTTGAGTCGGTCTGCAACTACAGTGGGGAGTAGGCTAGAGGGCAATTGGGGAGTATCAAAGGAGGGTTGTGATGAAAGCCAAAATGAAACGCGCGCGCCCACCGTCAGTTCGTGATCGATCACTGCCGTTTACCTACGAAGGATGGGTGGATATTCTGGATGGTCAAGGCAACGAGCCCGTCTTCGACCATTTTTTTTCCGATACTCTTTGCGGTTTGATAGAATGTCTGGACAGAAAGAACATCCATTCGAGTCAAGTCTTGCTTTATGGGCTTTATCGTGGGGACGAGCTCCTTTTGGACAACTCGGTCATGACCGGAAAAGAAGGTCAATGGTTGCAAAGGCCAGACCTATGCCGGGCTTTGCAAGATCACTACCAAAACACGCATGAAGAGTGCTACCGAGGTCATGCAGAAAACGGCCAGTGCTCATTTGTTGATCGTGACCGCGAGAGCCTCGGGCCTGTTTGGTAGAGGCGAACAGCAGCTAATCCACGACCAGGTGCTGGTCTGATTTTTATTTGACCAATACCATCCGTCTAACCTGCAGATCATCTCCAGCAATCAATCGATAAAAATAAGCACCGGAGGCCAAGGGGCGTCCTTTCCCATCGCGACCATTCCAGGTTACCTGATGTTCCCCGGCGGCTCTGGTTTCGTTCACAAGGGTGGCGACTCGTCGACCGTCAATGGAATACACGGCAAGCTCGATGTGGCCTGCCTGCTGGATTTCAAAGGCAATTGTTGTGGTTGGGTTGAATGGATTGGGATGGTTTTGACGCAACAAGACGGCCTGAGCGGCCTCAGGTGTCTCTTCAACCGGAGCGAGGCCCGAGTTGGTGAAGGTTTCAATGGAGAAGTCATCAATGGCCGCTTCAACAAGACCTTCCTCATTCAGGTCGCAGGCCAAGAATCGAAAAACAATCTGATCGGTCAGTTCGAAAGCACCGTTTTCCAGTGTGTTCAGCTCAATGCTAACCTGGTTCCAGGAGTTGGCCTTGTCCTCGACTCGATCAAGCTCAACCCAACTTGCGCCATTATCGTTGGATATTTCCACCACAAATTCATCATCGAGTGAGTAACCCGCTTCGCAATACCAATACCAGTATTTTACGATGGCACGATCAACTTCGGATAGATCGAATGCCGGAGTTGAAAGAGTGGTGCAACCATCGTCGACATCCTGGGCATCGGCATCTTCCCCCGGGTTACCGTTTCCGGTAACAAAACAAGCCACACCCGGATCGGGAGTGTGGTCGTCTTCAGGCTGAACAACCAGGGAGTTGTATTGCGTACCCACTGGATCATCCCTGACCCAAAGTCCGCCCGTAGCTTGATCTCCGGCCGCACCCAACTGCCAGGGGGGATTGCCGGGGTTTTCGGCATCCGTAAGGTATAGGATTTCAGAGATCAGCAGAGAGAAGTATTCATCTGGTGAATTTTCCGGCAAGCGACTGGAAAACCCAAGGCCATCAATTGCGGTGAAGAAGTATTTGATTTCAGTGTTAGCAGGGTGGCCGGGAATTTCTCCCATGAATTGACCTCTGGCTGGGGTCATGGCAACTGTGTTCCAGGTATCACCTGAACTCAGCCAGTTCAGCACAACCTCCTGGACCGTACTGGGATCAAAGGCCTGGATGCCGATGATGTACGGTCCGATAGTATCAGGAGAAACCAGTTCGCCTGTCCGGTCGGAAAGAATTGGTCCGGCAATGTCTGTCAAAGCAAAATCCTGGGTTGTTTCCTGTTCCTCAAGGATTGTTATTCCGGCAACCTCTTGAGACTCAAATCCGGGCATGGAAGCAACAAGATGGTATTGACCGGCAGGAAGACTGGTGATGAAGTGGCCGTTCGAATCGGTCGTCAAACGGATTCCACGTTCCACAATTTCAACAAAGGCACCAACCAGTGGCACATTGCCGTAGGAAGCATTGGTGACCTGCCCGGAGAGAACTCCGAAGCCATCCATGCAAGCTTCAACTGCTGCATAAGCATCAATGATGCCCCAGCCATAGTCATTATCCTCGCCTGCTGTTCCCAGGTCGACGGCTGTTTCCATCAGAATCTGTTTGAGGGCATCCACTTCAATATCCGGGTTGGCCTGGCGCATGAGGGCTGCCACACCGGTCACATGAGGGCCGGCCATGGAGGTGCCGCTCATGTATTGATAACCCCCGCCTGACGACGCGCTGTAAATGTCGCTGCCTGGAGCACTGACTTCGGGTTTGATAGCGGCCGGCGGTTCGACATTGCGGCAGGTCGTCGGTCCTCGGCTGGAAAAATCACTGACTTCATATGGCTGGTAATGTTGGGTGGAACCAACAGAGAAACAATTAAACATTGAGGTCGCGCGATCCGCAGGAGAGCCCATGGTTCTTGGATCCGGGCCTCTGTTGCCTGCCGAAAAAACAACCACTACGCCGGCAGCTTCACAATTGTCAATGACGCCCCACCAGCGTTCATCGCAAGATGTGTAGCCGCTAAAATCTTCGCTCACTCCCCATGAGTTCTGCAGCACATCGGGAACATCTTCAATGGTGTCAGGATTGCCATCGGGATCAGTAAACCACTGGAAGCATTCGATGATGTCGTTGTCCAGGTCGCCTCCAACAGTTTGATCGATGGCGTTGGCTGCAATCCAATGGGCACCGGGAGCGACTCCGATAGTATCGTCCGGAGCAATTCCGGTCATGGTTCCTGTGGTGTGGGTTCCGTGGCCATTATCATCAGAAGGAAAGGAGGAATCTGAACCCACAACGTCGAGCCAGCATTCATCGGCAGCGGCAAAATTACCTCTCCAACGAGAGGCCAAAGCCGGATGGTTTCCATCAACGCCCGTGTCCAGCGATCCAATCAAAGTGCCTGTCCCGTCAATATGCAGAAGATCCCAAACCTCGGGTGCACGGACAGCCATGAGACCAGGAGTAGTCCCGATACCCCGGGCATCCATTTCGGATCCCCTCGGGACGGGGTGAACATCAATGGGGCGTATTAATTCAGGTACGAAATTCGGTTCAACGTAGTCCACATCTTCCCGCAAAACGATGCGTTCGATTTGCGCGGGGACAGCAAAAACGACCATCACGTTGGCGATCCAGTATCGAGTGTATCCCATGATGCCCTGGTCGGCTGCTGCCGAGTCCAGTTCAGCAGCGAGCTCATCTTGAATTCGGGCCGCTTCCTTCAATGTGTAAACAACTTCAGCATGACGCTGTTGCCTGGTTGCTTTTCTGGAAGTGAGCTCTGCTGAAAGTTTCTGAAGATCTACCTGATCGACAAAATGAACCAGGACGCTGACGGGGTTGTCCACCGGTGTATCGTCAAGCATCGCCTTCAATCTTGGAGACAGTTCTCCGGCGTTGGCAAACGTGGTGGAAAAAACCTGAACAAGGAGGATTAGCAAAACCAACAGGAGAGCATGGACATTTCGCACGAGTTTCTCCTTCCGACCAAGGTCGGGCGGTGAAGGTCTGAGGTGGTTATCAATCCCTTGGAAAACCTGAAATGCATCATACACTAATTGAGCTTTGAATTCATCAAAAAACGGTGCCCCAAGACTTGCCAATAATGACGATTCTGATTATGTAGTATCAGGTGTGGCCCACAAGAGCTCCAAGCTTCTGCGCCCACTAGCATTCCGAGGGAAATCAGGGCCATACCTTTCCTGGAGGTAGAATTATGCCCCGCCCTCAAATCTTCTCTCTTCTTTTTCTTGTGTTCACCCTGTTGGCCGCCGGTTCCGCCCTGGCCGACAATGTCACCTTCGATTTTGAACCCCTGGACAGATTTTATGGGACGCCTGCGGGCATGGGCCCGGGTGATTTCATGTTTGCCGAAGGCGGAGCTGATCTGTGGATCACCGACTTTTTCTCCGGCGGCACTCCCTATTTTCATTTTGCCCAGATTGATCCCGCCTTTACCGGTCCGGAAATTTATTTTGGCGATCAACAAATATTGGAAATCAACAATGTGGGGGTGGTCTTTGATTTCAGCTCGCCCGGCAACGTGACTTTTGAGTATCTGGATCTGGGTGGATCGGTGAACCTGCAGGTCAATGGCCATGGATCCGTCCTCGAAGCGTACGACCTGATCAGCCTGGCTGGGGTGGTTGCTCCCGGAGTGATCATGACGGTGGACGACACTCCCGTCGGTGGTGGTCACATGGCAGTGGTGACCCTCACCGGGCCTGTGCAGAGGTTGCGTCTGGGTGGCCAGGAATTCTGGGTGGAAAATGTGCACAATGACAACGGTGGTGGTGCAGGCGATGATTGCGACTTCATGTTAGACCACCAAACCTTGTCTTCAGGTATGGCCTGGGGAGATGGTCATGGCAATGTTCCAGGTGATTTCATTTTTGAAGAGAATGGCATTCCCGTTCATATCGGCGAAATCGTCTGGGCCAATGGTGTCTCGGGTTTCTACACCTGTGAAGTTATGGTTCCCGGGATCCCCGATTTTGGGTACGACAAGGTCATGAACCTGAACAACGTCTCCAATATCTATGATATCGGAGCATTGGGAATTGTCCCCACCAGTGTCTCCTTTGAATTCGTGGATTATGGCGGTACGGAAAACCTGATGGTCAATGGCCACAACCTCTTTGTGGGAGATCTGGATGCGTTTGGTTTGATTGTGGCTCCAGGGGTTAATCTTATGGTGCAAACCTGGCCTATCGCTGATGGGGGCATCCGGGGTTTGGCATCACTTTTCGGCAATGTTACAGAACTCCTGGTCGCCGGTCAGGAATTCTTCATCGACAACATCTGCGTCAAGGAAGATGGATTCGATCCTGGTCAATGCGATCTGGTCAGTGACAACGAAAGCCAGCCTGAAGATGCGATCTGGAACAACGATGTCCCGGGAGAAATCATCTTTAACGAGGATGGCATCAATGTATCTCTTGAGTTTCTCATGACCAACGGCAACTGGGATTTCGGATGGGCTAGAATCGCGTCTCCCTGGAGCCCTGCCGGTAGTGGGAATGTCTTGCGCCTTCTCAGCATCAGTGCTCTCTATGACCTGACTCCATTTTCAACAATCCAGTCAGTCAGTTTCGAGTTTTGCAAGGGCGGGATGCCAGATGAAAACCTGAGTGTCGACGGAATTCTTTTTGATGGCGATCTAATCGAGGTTCCGGCGGACTATTTCCCGGGGGTCTTGGTGAACATCGAGTCAGGGGTGTTTGGCTACTATACCTTCGGCAAGATTACCTTGATCGGGGATGTTCAGCATCTGCTGGTGGGGGGACATGACCTGTACATTGACAATCTTTGTGTGAACCTGGACCTCAGTCCAGTGCCCG
>JAUUYW010000402.1 GCA_030590265.1 Candidatus Krumholzibacteriia bacterium | reverse complement strand
TGGTTTGCTGATCATCAATACTGCAATTCCAACCTGGCCCACCATCATCGGATCCCATGACTTTTCAGGAGATACACGAGATCTGGCCGTGCGCAATGGCTTGGCGATTGTTGGGCAATTCAACCAGAGCCGTCTCATCGATTATTCCGATCCAACGAATATTTATGAAACATCATTTTTCAACGACACCGGACAAGGGGTGATTATCACCAGCAACCATCAGGTCTGGTTGGGATGGGAAGCTTGCGCGGCCCATGGAGGCATGCGCATTTATGATATCAGTGACCCGGAACTGCCGGTGTGGGTGCACGATGAAATTGATGGTTTCATGGGTGGCCCACGGACCATGGTAGAGTATCAAGGCCTTGTTTACGCGACGGAACATTTTAGTTGGTGCGCTGGTGAGTGGGCGGGTTTTCATGTTTTCCAGGTGGGTAATCTGCCTGTACCCGAACCATTGGCCAGCCGCGAGGATGCCGCTGGTTTGGGCATGTTGCACCTCGGCGACCGGGTGGATCTGGCAACCCCCGCTGGTATGGTGTCGCTGGATTTGAGCAACCCGCTTGATCCTGAGGTTATTCAGGTCTTCGACCCTGATCACGGCTATTTTCTTCCTGTTGAGGACGAGGGTGTGATCGTGTGCATTCGACGGATCGGTTACAACCAGTACCTGATGCAGGTTCTCACTCGAGATATTGACGGCAACTTTGAACTTCGTGGAGACATTTCCCTGTATTACTCGGCCAGGAGTTTGGCCCTTTCCGGATCATTGGCCCTGGTCTCATTTATCAACAGCCATGGAGTTTGGGCCCTGGATGTTTCCAATCCCGACGTTCCTTTTTTATTAGCCGAACTGTTTGATGGAGAAGATGTGGCCAGCCTGGCCTTGCACGGCGATCTGGCCGCAGTGTCAGTTCCTAATACCACCGGCATTTATGATCTCGCGGATATTGCAAACCCAATCTTACTTTCATCCTTCGATTCCGGAGGAACATATGTTCCTCCTTATCATAGTT
Source organism: Candidatus Krumholzibacteriia bacterium (assembly GCA_030590265.1). Taxonomy (GTDB): domain Bacteria; phylum Krumholzibacteriota; class Krumholzibacteriia; order LZORAL124-64-63; family LZORAL124-64-63; genus LZORAL124-64-63. The sequence goes on along the minus strand of JAUUYW010000402.1, from coordinate 2,407 downwards.
TTGTGGAGAAGTCAGACCGATTGCTTCTTTTGGCCTCAATCTATGATGGGGGCGGTTATGTGTACAAGGGAGGGCTGGCCCAAATTTTCGATCTCACCGAGCCCTCTTCTCCGGAAATCTTAATTTCCTTACGGCAACTGGCCGGGGATAAAATTGGCCCGGTGTCGCTTCAGGAAAATTTGATTGTTGTTCCCAGTGTGAAACATATGTCGTTCTATTCATGGCCCGGCCCGGATGAACCAGCACAATTCCTGGGTCGCACTCTAGTTCCCGAACCATCGCATCATACTTCCGCATCCCAGGCTGTAGTTTTGGGGAACTCTATCGTAAACCAAAGGCTGAACGGCTTTGCAAGTATCTGGCCTTTACCAGCTGGTGCCTTAAGTAGTGTTGCTGAAGATGTGCCGATACCGGTGTCCACTTCCCTTGCTGTATCTGTCCATCCCAACCCATTCAATCCGGCCTGCGAGATTCATTTTTCTTTGCCGGTTGATGGTGCGGTGTCTGTGGAGATTTTCGATGTTCAGGGTCGTTTGGTGCGCTCGTTGTTGAAGGCCAATGCCTATGCTGGACCTCACGTGATCCGCTGGAACGGTCGGTATGGCGGGGGACATTCGGCAGCGGCTGGTGTTTATCTGGCGCGGGTAAAAGTGGGGCGGTATTCGGCTTCAGTTAAGCTTACTTTGGCGAAGTAGCTGAATCAAAAAAAACTCTAGTGTGTGCCCGGACAATTTACGGTGGAGCGCAACTGCATTGAACCATCAGGGGACTCAAAGAGCATCAATCCTTCACAGCCAGGCGTTCTTTCCAAAAACTCCAAACCATCCTCGGGCCCCAATACAAAACAAGCAGTAGCCAGGATATCGGCGAGCAAAGCGGAATCGGTTATGACGGTGACGCTCAGGCCCTGATCACATGGTTGACCAGTTCTCGGGTCCAGAATATGTCCCCAGGTTTTTTCATCGTGCCCCCGGAATCTTTCGTATTGCCCAGAAGTGGCAACTGACCCTTTTGACAAAGGGATGTTGGCCAAAGGATGGTTCGAATCCAAGGGATTGACCACACCCACCTGATGTTTCTGGCCCTGGCCGAAGACAAGCAAACCTCCACCCAAATCAATCATCCCGCCTGTGGCGCCGTTCTTCATCATAGCAGCGGCAGCTTGGTCCAGAGCTGCGCCTTTGGCTATTCCACCAAAATCCAGTCTTGTCCGGGGATGAGAGAATTCAACTGTTTGGTTGGCTTTCTGGAAGTGAACCAGATGAGCGCCAACGGCATCCAGACAATGATCGACAGCTTGTTTTGAGGGCGAAGGACTTGGCTGCCGATTGCGAAACCCCCAGAGTTCAACCAAGGGTAGAACCGTTGGATCAAAAGCTCCTCCACTTCGGCTGGAGATCTCCAGCGCGGCCACCAGAACCTCAGCCATGGCATCTGAAATTGGAACCGGACCTTGGCCTGCCTGGTCGTTAATGTGGCTGATTTCACTGTCAGCACGCCAGGTGCTGAACACGGAGTCGGCCAAATCCAGAGCTCTGAAGCCGGCGTCAGCGCACTTGTGAGCTTCTGCTTGGGATGATGCTGAAACCTGGATCCGAGCCAATGTCCCCATCAGGAAGCGGGCCTCTTCATACTGGTACGGTTTTTCAGCTGAAGAGTCATCCCCAACTGCCATCCCAAAACAGGGATTTGTTGCCAAACAGAGGACCAGGGCCAGGGTTTTAATCACTGCGCCGTCTCTCCTTTTTCTTTCGCAAAAAGACCATTAGAAATCCTGAAAAGACCAAGAATGTGGTGCCGACAGCGGTGATCGTGATGACTCCAGGCCCTACTGCTTCCATCCAGTAACCAGTGTGTAGGTCATGGACAAGAGCAAGTGCTTTTGATTCGGACTCTTGAGATGTCAATTCTTGGGTGGACCAGGACAAACCACCGTCTTTGCTTTGAACCAGACCGGCTTTGGTCAAAACAATCAGCGTGCCATCCGAGCCCAGACAAAGGTCCATGAATTCCCGCCAGCGGGTTCCTGCCGGAAGTTCCAGCTGGAGCATTTCCCAGATTCGGCCGGAATCGTGGCTGACCAGGAGAGCGTCCTGCCCAAGGGCATAGACCAGTGGGGAGTTGTCGAGAGAAAACACCAATTTTTGGATGCTGCCGGGGGACCACATCAAAGGTGCTTCCTGCCAGGTTGAACCCTGGTCGAAAGAGTGGTGCAATCCGAAATTCGTTCCGCGCAGCCAGTGATCAGGTTGCAGTGGGTCTATGGCCAAAGCGGTAGTGATCTCGGGGTCAGGCCCGAACAGTTGCGGGTATTGAAGCAGGATACCCGTCACCACTGTCAGCAGCATGGGCAAACCAATGATCAGGCCAATTGTTTTGTGCCACCGGAAGATTTTTTTCCGGAGGC
>JAUUYW010000281.1 GCA_030590265.1 Candidatus Krumholzibacteriia bacterium | reverse complement strand
TCTTGATCGTCTGAAGAAACTGGGCTCCATCTTTGAAGAAGATGGTGCGGTGTGGTTCCGTTCCACTGATTTTGGTGATGAGAAGGACCGGGTGGTGGTTCGCGCCGACGGATTGCCCACCTATTTCCTGGCGGACATTGCTTACCACTATCACAAATTTCAGCGAGGGTTTGAACGGGCCATCGACTTTTGGGGTCCCGACCATCACGGTTACATTGCCCGCATGAAAGGGGCCATGGAGGCTCTGGACATCAGCGCCGATTGGCTCGAGGTGCAGATTCTCCAGCAGGTCACCTTCCTGGAAGATGGCAAGCCCATGAACATGTCCAAACGCAAGGGGCAGTTCGTGACCATGGATGCGTTGATGGAAGATGTGGGCGCGGATGTGGCCAAGTACATTTTCCTGACCCGCAAGCCCAACAGTCATCTGGATTTCGATTTGGATTTGGCCAAAGAACAATCATCCGAGAATCCGGTGTATTATGTGAAATATGCCCACGCCCGCATCTGTTCTCTGATGGCCAAAGCCGAAGAAGCGGGTATGAGAACCCGTGAACCCAGTGCCCAATATCTGAACCAGCTCACCGAAGGCGCCGAGTGGAATTTGGTGCGCGAGCTGATTCGCCTGCCCCATGTCATTATCTCGGCTGCGCGTTCGCGAGAACCCCACCGTCTGACTGGTTATATTTATGAAGTGGCGGAGCTTTACCATAAGTTCTACCATCAGTGCAAAGTATTGAAAATCATGGACGAACAACCTGATGTGGCCCAAAGCCGACTTCAACTGAGCTTGGTCACGCGCCACGTTCTGCGGGTTGTTCTGGATCTCCTGGGAGTTGACGCTCCTGAAGTCATGGAAGAGAAGGTATCATAATTATGTCTATTCTTGTGGTTGGATCGGTGGCCTACGACACAGTGGAAACGGCCCGTGAAAAACGGGATCGCCAACTTGGTGGCAGTGCCAGCTTCTTTTCCATTGCCACCCTCGGCCGTGGTGGAGTGCGTTGCGTGGGAGTGGTGGGGGACGACTTTCTCCAGTCGGATCTCGACCTGTTGGCGCAACATGGTGCCGATGTCAGTGGTATCCAGCGAGTACCCGGCAAGAGCTTTCATTGGTCGGGTCGCTACCATGAAGACATGATCGAACGCGATACCCTGGCCACGGAGTTGGGCGTCTTTGCCGATTTTCAACCGGAGATTCCCGAAGAATGGAAGAATTCAGAGTATCTGTTTTTGGCCAACATTCACCCGGCCCTTCAGCTCCACGTGCTGGAGACCATGAACGCGCCCCGGCTGATTGCCCTGGACACCATGAATCTCTGGATCGAAACCACGCCGGATGACCTGGCCAAGGTTCTGGCCAAGGTGGATGTCCTGCTGGTCAACGACAGCGAAGCCCGCCTGATCACCGGCAAGCGCAGCCTCGCGCATGCTGCTGAAGATATTCGGGCCATGGGTCCTCAGCTGGTCATCGTCAAAAAAGGTGAACACGGAGCCTTGTTTTTCGGGCGTGAGAGCGTGCTCTCGGTGCCGGCCATCATCCTGGATGATGTGATCGATCCCACCGGAGCCGGCGACTGTTTTGCCGGTGGATTTATGCGCTCTCTGGCCGAAGCAAACGCCACCAAGGATTCCAATGATGGAGTCTTTCGTCAGGCGATGCTTGACGGCACTGTGACTGCCAGTTTCTGTCCCGAAGGGTTCAGCATGGAGGGCTTGTTGAAAATCGACGACAAGGCCTACTCTGATCGCATGGCCACCCTTAAGGGGATGATGGTGCCTTAACCCGACTCAAACCCATCTGATTTGATATTTGGGTCCCGTTCCGCCCGGAGCGGGATCCTTGTTTGGAAAACAGTGGAAAAGAAGGCATTTACAAAGAACAGGTTGTGCGGTTTATTGGTCTGTGATAACATCCTTTGACTGAAAAAATCAGAAATTGTGCAGAGATTGTTCACAGATTGTCAGAAATCGCCCTGAATACCCTAAAATCGCCTTCAGGGTCATTTTGAGTCACCAGGAATCGTTCGAACTTTCCGGCATTGATATGGAATTGACATAAGGAGCACGTTTTGGAGTGGGATCCCAACGAGCGGGATGCATGGGTATCTGATGCCCAGAGGTGGATCAGTTCCATCAAAGGCGTTCTGCAGTGCAAAATTGATCTGGACTCCGAGGGGGAAATCTCGGGAGTGCATGTCGTCGCCGGCATGGACCGCGAGCCCCGTCATATTGTGCGCGATGTGGAAAGCCTGCTCAAAGCCCGCCTGGAAATTGATGTTTTCTACAAAAAAATTGGCGTGGTTCAGGTGCTGGACAATGGTTTGCCTGAAACAGGACCTTTGGAATCTCCTGCTCCCCAACCTGAAAACCAATCGACAAAGGTTCCCCATTTGAAAACCTCTGAATCTGAAATTGTCGGGGCAGCGCCTTCAGAATCAACGGTGACCTTTCATCCCATGGATGATCCTGCCCATCTTGATGATTCCCTTTTGGACGATGCATTTATAAAAGATTCTCCTTTGGCCAAACCCCTTGAAAGTCATACCCATCAAGAGGACACCAAATCCCAAAGCTCAAAAACGGATTCCCCGGCCGGTGTGGATCAACCTGCACCCATTCCTGCCGTACTGCTTATGGAAGACGGCTCCCTGAGGGTCGTTTGCAGTGGTGTGGGTGTGATGGCTTCGGATATGCTTGTGCGGGCAGAGGTGCAACTGCGCGCTGGTGAAATGGAAGTGCGCGGTACCCAGGAAGGGGCCAATCACTCCGGCAGCGCCAACCAGTTAGTTGCCAGGGCAACTCTTGATGCCTTGATGCAACTGGTGTCGGATCCCATTCTGTTGCACCTGAACGAAGTTCGCACTGACAGCCTGGGTAAAGAGTCTGTGGTTCTTTGTGCCGTGGATCTGGTTGAAGGGCGCAAAAGTGAGACCCTCTTCGGTTCCTGCAGCAATCTGCACAATGAGCAGCAGGCGGTGGTTTTTGCTGTAATGGATGCTTTGAACCGCCGCCTCTCCATGTATTCCCTCAAGAGTGCTGAAGCCGAAGGCTGATTTTTTCTTCATTATATTCTGTTAAATTCTCTCGCGCCCTTGAACCATTGGGCCACTGCTCTTATCATCTGTCCAAGATATTGGTTATTTGCCCAGGAATATTTCCGTTCATCTGCCCAAATGGAGGAATCCATGAAATACGCCGACAGTGGTGTGAACATCGATGCAGCCACCCGCGCCCTGGCCCGCAGCAAGGAATCGGTGCGCTCCACCTGGGACCATCGGGTAAAAAATGAGATGGGGGCCTTTGGCGGGCTGTTCCAGGCTGCCGAGGGTGAACCCCTCATGGTTGCCAGTGTGGATGGAGTGGGCACCAAGGTGATGATTGCCCGCATGGCAGCCCGTTACAACACCGTGGGACAGGATCTGGTCAACCACTGTGTGGACGACATCCTGGTTCAGGGTGCCGAACCCCTCTTCTTTTTGGACTATTTTGCCACCAGCAAACTGGAAGAAGACATGCTGCCGGAAATCATTGACGGTTTTTCCACCGCTTGTCGCGAGAATGGTTGCGCCCTGCTCGGTGGGGAAACTGCGGAAATGCCCGGGGTGTACGGACCGGGTGAGTTTGACCTGGCCGGCACCATCGTCGGAAGGGTCATGCCGGAAAATGTTATCGATGGCAGCCGCATTTCAATTGGCGACAAGGTTTGGGGGTTGCCCAGCACCGGCTTGCACACCAATGGCTTTAGTTTGGCCCGGGCGGTGCTGTTCCAAAAGGCCGGTTTTTCGGTCAATGATATACCTGCGGAGCTGAAAGGTGTTTCGGTGGGCGACGCTCTCCTGAAGGTGCACAAGAGCTACCTGGGTGATGTTCGCAACATGTGGCAGCAGTTTGGTCGTGAAGCCATTCATGGTTTGGTTCACATTACCGGCGGTGGTTTTTACGACAACATTCCCCGGGTGGTGCCCGATGGCCTTTGTGTGAATGTGGATACCAACGCCTTCCAGACCCTGGATATTTTTCAGCTGATTCAGGCCAAGGGTGATGTTTCCCAGGTGGAAATGCATCGTGTTTTCAACATGGGCATTGGCATGATTGTTATTGCTGATGCCAAGCTGGATATTGGGAAGGTTGAGGGCGCGGGTGCGGTTTTGTTGGGGGATGTGACAGCAGGGGCTGAGGCTGTGCGGCTGCCGTTCTGATTCTGGCGTTGCCGTTCCAAAAACCCAGTGGTCCCTGAAAAATGATTCCGGTTTCTTTCTTTCAGAGAGAGACCGGTTGTTTTTTGAGGCTACTGGAAAACACAATTTAATGTTAAATGGGCTGTTGTTTCAGACGATATAGGTACTAAGAAAAAAATAGAATTGGGGCCAATTTGATTGGTTGATTTCCCGTTGGGTACCACAGAATTCTGGAGGAATTGAAATGAGTATGATCAAGGAAATGGGTGGTTTGGTCGTTGCGTTGGTCTGTGCGGTTGTTCTCCTGGTGCTTGCAGTGCCGGTGCTGCTTGGATCGTAATTATCCAACAGAACACAATTGATAATCCATCTGGCAAATTTTCCTTTCTGCTGTTGCCTGGTGTAACGTAGCTGAAATTAATAAGTTAACTTACGTGGCACCCCTCTCCACAAACTGTGAATCACCAGTTGAAACACACGCGAAACACTGATATGGCAAAAAATCAAACCTAAAATTATTCACCATTTTCTGAACACAGAACCAAGCCATTAAAGCCTTCTATCGAATACCCTTGCTAATCAAACCCAACTGTTCTGCAACCCTAACCACGCCCGGCACATCTCCTGCAACCCGCCTTTTGTTC
>JAUUYW010000179.1 GCA_030590265.1 Candidatus Krumholzibacteriia bacterium | reverse complement strand
ATTCGGAGAACTCCATTTTCTGAACATACTGTAAAATGATACTATTAATTTAATTAACTTTTTCCAAAAATGAAAATAAGAAGCGTGTCGTGGAGGTGGGGACGGGTAAACCCCGTCCCCAATTAATATGCTGATACTATGGACAATCAGTCATGCATGGCGCGCATGGTCCTTGCCAACTCTTTGATCTCGCCCAGATCCTTGGTCATTTCATTCCAGCCGTACCAGTAGGCGTAGTCCGGGTTGACATGGAAGAAGCCCTGGTAGGTGCGCATGCGGTGCTTCATGTACATTTCCACCAGCACCTGGTCGATGTAGGACAGCTTGTCCAGATCCTTGTCCCAGGCCTCGCCGTTGGTGTGCATGAAGGTTAGCAGGAACGGATAGTTGGCCGGGTAGTTGGCCGGTTTTTCGATCAAGCCGTCTTTGTAGAGGGCAGCCACGGTGGTGATGGCTTCAGCCATCAGACGGTCAGCCTTGATCATGATGGAGTCGCCGGCGTCGAGTTGTTCCTTGGCGTAGTGAGTGCTGTGACAATCACCACATACTTTCAACATTTTGTCGCGTTCCTTCTGCCATGATTCCTGGTCCAGTTTGGCCATGCGCACGGCTTTGACTGCATCCAGGATAGGGGTGGGGTCACCGGTTTCCGGATCCAGCACGCCGAGGGCCATGAGGATGGTCACGCGATCCTCGGCTGCTTGAGGGTCGTCAGGCAGGGGCAGGCGCACACCCAGGAAACCCCAGGCAGTTTCGTTGGCATGGTCGCCATCAGGCATGTGGCAGGTCTGGCAAGTGGGTGCTGCCGCACCTTCAGCCAGGTCGCCAGCCTGCTGGGCGAACCAGCGGGTGCCGTGCTTGCTGCTGGACCACATTTCCCATTGGGGATGGTCGTAGCCCATATGGCATTGCTGGCAGGCATGGGGATTCAGCGCTTCTTTTTTGGAGAAGGCGTGACGGGTATGGCACTCATCGCAGGAGTTGTTCTGGTAGCGGTAACCCTTGTCGCGTTGCTCTTGAATCTGTTCTTCGGTTTTGATGCCCATGTTGTGGCAGCCACCGCAACCACGGCCGCCTTCGATCAACTCATCGGGAGCCATGTGTGTGGCGGGGATGGCGTTCAGTGAGGTCCAACCGAAGTTGTGTTTCCCGTGGGAGAACTGCTCGAATTGCTCTTCATGGCATTCGGCGCAGACCTGTTCGGTGGGCAGGACGGCTTTCAGGTAATCGTCCTTGTTGGTGTGCTCTTCTCCGTGGCAATCAGAGCAGGTAACATCTTCATCGGAGTGCATGCTGGATTCCCAGTCCCGAACCTGGCCGGGGGAGATTTCCTTGTGGCAATCGATGCATGGATCGCCGGCAAAGGATGGCACAGCCAGGAGGATCAGGATTGGCAAGGCGGTCAGGGTCATCAACCATTTGGATTGCATGGTCGTCTCCTTGGACTAGAGGAGGGATAAAATTGGATAACTTTGTCCATGATATTCATTGAATGCCGTTGATACAAGCATTTTGTTATTAAATAAACATATAGGAGATTAGTAGCCTTTGAAAGAGCCCGCCATTGTCGCGAGACCTTCCCCCTGGGGGGATGTATTGTGAACATGCTGTTTCACAACTGAACCCTGAATTATCACTCATATCGCCCCACGATCCCGCAGGGCGATATCGTAAAAAACACTTAGTCCGGAAACTCCTCAGAATCCTCATAAGGCTGGTGCCGATGCCCTGTCAAAGCCAACACCTTCCCGGCAAGCAATCCGGTCACAAGAGCAATCCCAACGGTAATGGCGATCCCCAAACCCTGGGCACCCTTGTCAATCCCCCCAACAAAAACCAAGGCTGCCAAACCACCCAGCAAACCTGGAATCCCATGCAAGTTGGAAACGCCACAGGTGTCAACAAGACGCAAACCTTTTTGCAATTTTCCCTGGATGACAGCAAACCCAAAGGTGGAGGCAAACCCCGCCACCGCGCCAATGGCAAAAGCCACCGGCAATGAAACCTTGTCGCAGGTCGAACCAATGGCCACACCGCCGGCGAGGGTGGCGTTGGCAATATCGGCCGCATCAATACCCCGCCGCAGCAGCATGGTGGCGAAGTAGGTCAACAGGGTGGATCCGCACAGGGCAAAAACCACATTCATGACAGTGGCCGGAATCAGCTCGGGGGCCACCAGGGCAGCGCAGAAACTGGGCCAGAAAACCCACAGCACCATGCTGCCCAGCAATGAAAACCGATCGCTGGTAGCATCGGATTCCACCGGCAAGTCCTGAGCCTTGCGGGTGGTCATGCTGATGGCCACACCCAATCCAAACAGGGCGCCAAAAGCATGGATCACGATGGAGCCGCCAGTGTCGACAAATGCACCCACAGCCACCAGGTTCCAGCCACCTTCCAGCAGAATCCATTCGTTCAGCAGGTAGGCCGGCAAAAACAATATGGCCAGCACCATGTACTGCCACATCTTCAAACGTCCGAGCACTGCCCCGGCGCAGATCAGCAGACTGGCTGCCGCAAACTCGGTGAGTATCAGACCTTGAATTCCATGGGGGGCGTGGCCGAACCAACCACTGGTTTTTAGCAGGAAATACCCGGGGATGGCCACCGCCACCATCAGGTAGGTCGCTGTCAAAGCCGACAGACCGTATCCACGCACAAAGACCATCAGAAAGCCGAAACCAATCAGGAGCATGGCCATGATATGAATGGCCCGGTTGTACATCTGCACTTCGATGATTGATTCCAGGTCACCTTGGGCAAACGCGGTGGTTGTGGACAAGCCAGTGAGAAGAACGCAGCCCAGCATTGCAGTCAGCAACAGTGATCTCTTGTTCATGGGGACATCTCCGGATAAAGGGGAAGCAAATAGATGTTAAATTCTCAACATGAAAATGAGTGTTTGATTATGGGATGTCAAAGAAGGAATTTGGCAAAAGGAGAATTCTTCGGAAAATAGTATTTGAGCCAAATTGTCAAGTATTTGAGCCAAAAAGTCAATCGAATTTGTGGGAAGCCGACTATATTATATCCAGATTGATTTTCCACTTTATAAGTAGGAGAATCCAAATGGGGAATATGTGGGCAGTAAAGTGTCTTATACCCATCCCTAGCAATTTTCCATCCTGCAGTTGGCCTGGATCTTAGGGTTAACTCGCTGGGTTCAAACTAAAGGGGATTGAGTTAATGAGAAAACTGAGTTTCATTGCGCTAAGCCTCCTCATCCTAATTTCGGCACTACCCGCCGTCGCACAGGACTTGAATGGCGCCACTCCGGAAGTTCTTTCGGGAGCCTACACCGGTTCATCCTATTCCCCCTATTCCGGTCGTTCTTTTCCAGAGCGTCCCCTCTGGGGTGATTCTCACCTGCACACATCACTTTCCATGGATGCGGCCTTGTTCGGTAACCGCCTCTCTCCTCGCGAGGCTTACCGTTTCGCCCGCGGTGAAGAAGTGATTGCCTCCACCGGGCAAGCCGTTCGGTTGGCTCGCCCGCTGGATTGGCTGGTGGTGGCTGATCATTCCGATGGCATGGGAATGGTCAGTGATATCGCCGCCCGCAAGCCGGAACTCTTGGCTTTCGAACAAGCGGCCCGCTGGAGCAAAGGGCTCAGTGAAGGTGGTGATGCTGCAGTCCAGGCTGCTCTCGACCTGATCAAAACCTTCTCCCAGGGAGAAATGGATCCCGAGATGTTTGCCCTCTATTCTCCTGGTTCAAAACTCTACAAGAACCTGTGGGAAAAAGTTATCGATGATGCCGATGCCTTCAATGATCCTGGCCGCTTTACAGCGCTTATTGGTTTTGAATGGACGTCTCTGATCCAGGGCAACAATATGCACCGTGTGGTTATTATGCGTGATGGCGCAACTCGTGCGCGGCAGGTCGTTCCTTACACAACCCAGGCTCCGGTGGGCAGTCCTGATCCCCGGGACCTTTGGAAATACCTGACAAATTATACGGAAAAAACCAACGGCGAAATCCTGGCCATCGCCCACAATGGCAACTTGTCCAACGGCATCATGTTCCCCTTGGAAGCTCAGTGGAATGGCACCAAGCTCGATGAGGCCTACGTCACCGAGCGCGACAAATGGGAACCGCTTTACGAAGTGACCCAGATCAAGGGTGATGGTGAAACACATCCTTTCCTTTCGCCTGATGATGACTTTGCTGATTATGAAACGTGGGATATCGGAAACCTCGATGTCTCGGTGGCCAAAACCGATGACATGTTGGCCGGTGAATATGCCCGCGAAGCTTTGAAGCGTGGTTTGCAAATCGAGACCAAACTGGGCACCAACCCCTACAAGTTTGGCTTGATTGGAGCCACCGACAGCCACACATCCCTGGCAACAGCCGAGGAAGAAAATTTCTTCGGCAAACATTCCGGTTATGAACCCAATGCGGAACGGATGAGCCATCCATTCATGAAGACCGAAAACGGGTCCATTGTGGGGTGGCAAATGGTTGCCTCTGGTCTGGCTGGCGTATGGGCTACAGAAAATACCCGCGGGGCAATCTTCGATGCCATGCAGCGTAAAGAGGTTTATGGGACAACTGGCCCGCGCATGAGCCTGCGCCTGTTTGGTGGTTGGGAATTCACCGATCAGGATTTGAATTCCCGCATGCCTGCGGTGGTTGGTTATGAAAAGGGTTCGCCCATGGGTGGCGATTTGCGCACCATGCCCAAAGGCGCGAAAGCACCGACTTTCATGGTCTACGCCCTTCGCGATCCCATCGGGGCCAACCTGGACCGGATCCAGATTGTTAAAGGCTGGCTTGATGACGACGGTGCAACACACGAAAAAGTCTATAATGTAGCCTGGTCCGGTGATCGAAAAACCGACAAGAATGGCAAGATCGCAGCTGTTGGCAATACGGTCGATGCCGCCAGCGCCAATTGGACCAATACCATCGGTGCCGGCGATTTGGGCACCGTCTGGACCGACCCTGATTTTGATTCTGAGGAAAAGGCTTTCTATTATGCGCGGGTGCTGGAGATTCCCACACCGCGCTGGTCCACCTATGATGCATTCCGTTACGGCGTCGATTTGCCAGAGGGTGCACCGGCATCGACTCAAGAACGGGCTTATTCATCTCCGATCTGGTATCAACCCGAATCTTAAGTGGGATTAGTAAGTATGAAGATGACTCTTATGCGGCTCCTTCGGGAGCCGCTTCTCCATTTTTTTGTCCTGGGTGGACTGATCTTTGTTCTCTACACCAACGGTGGTGGCTCGGGTGAGCTTCCCCCTGAGATGATCTCCATCACTGCAGCCCAGATTGACCAGCTTTCCGCTCAGTTTACCTCCATCTGGAGGCGATCTCCCACAAATGATGAACTCATTAACCTTGTGGACGGATATGTCAGGGAGGAGGTGTATTATCGCGAAGCCCTGGCCCTGGGCCTGGATCAAAACGACGCCGTGGTCAGGCAGCGTATGCGCCAGAAAATTGAATTCCTGACCGATATTGGTGCCCAGATGATGGATCCCACCCCGGAAGAGCTTCAGGCCTATTTGTCGGCGAACGAAGAAAAATACCGACAGGGATCACGTCGGGCCCTGGAACAGATCTTCTTGGGGCAAACACCAACTCAAGAAGAAATTGCCTTGGCGTTGCAAGACCTCAATTCGGATCCGGCCAACAATTCGTCTGTCTTTAGCAAACGCTCTTTTCTGCCAGCGGAGCTGGGCAGTTCACTCCCTGAAGCCATAGACAGTGTCTATGGAAACGGTTTCTTTGAGCAAATAAAAGAATTCCCCACCGGCAAGTGGTCCGGGCCTGTGGTCTCCGCCCACGGTGTTCATCTCGTGCGTGTGCTTGATAATCAGGCAGCTCAAGCCCCGGTTTTGGCGGAAATGCGCAAAACGGTGCTGAGAGATTGGCAAGCAGAAAAAGCGATAGAACTGCGTGAGTTGGACTACCTTGCACGAAAAGAACGTTTTACCATCGAAATCTTCGGACGCAAGTCACCAACGAAAGCGTCACCAACGAAAGCGTCGCCAACGAAAGAGTCACCAACGAGAGAGACACCATAATGTCCTTTCGAAATGGCATCTTCCTCATGCCGATTTTGGCTTTGGTTATTTACCTGTGCTGTGGGACCACCTCTTCGTTCGCCCATGAGTTGCAGCCGGGATACCTGGAACTTCGCCTGATCGAAAAGGACGAATATTCAGTTACCTGGAAGGTGCCTGCCAACAGGGGCCGACCCATGGCCATCGCGGCCATTTTGCCCGCCAATTGCACTCCACCCATGCCAGGGCAACTGATTTACGATGGTGCTGCTTATGTGGCCCGCTGGCGCGTGACCTGTCCCGGTGGACTGGAGGGAGGAGTCATTCATATCGAAGGCTTGGCAAAAACATCAACTGATGTGCTGGTTCGGTTTGATTATGCTGATGGAGTCAACGAAGCCCGCCGACTGACTCCGGGAAACCCATCCTTTACGGTTCCTACCCAACCGAAGTCCCTGGAGGTTGCGCGCGCTTATCTCCTTCTGGGCATTGAGCACATCTTGTCCGGTTTTGACCATCTTATGTTTGTTCTTGCCTTGCTGCTATTGGTCAAGGGGTCGCGTCGCATTCTGGCGACCGTGACCGCTTTTACTCTCGCTCATTCTTTGACCCTGGCGGTGGCGACTCTCGGGCTGATCCATGTTGCCGGGCCCCCGATAGAGGCCATTATTGCCTTGAGTATTGTTTTCATTGCGGTGGAAATAATACAAAGCAGGAATGGCAAACCGGGATTGACCGAAAGGTATCCCTGGCTGGTGGCTTTCACTTTTGGTCTGCTGCACGGCTTCGGCTTTGCCGGAGCACTGACTGAACTT
>JAUUYW010000201.1 GCA_030590265.1 Candidatus Krumholzibacteriia bacterium | reverse complement strand
TCTTGAGGGTTGGAACGAAACCAAAATCAACGTGACCTTTGTGCCCAGCGAATTCAGCACCATCCGGGCCGAGATAGCCTACCAGAAGAGAGATGATTCATCTCAGGAGGATCTTCGCTATTCCCTGCAATGGAATTTCACCATCGGCTCCCACCCTGCTCATTTGTACTAGGAGGACATCATGCAATTCATGAAAATAATTCTCGTTGTCGCTATCATGATGGCCACAACCATAAGCCACTCCCTGGCTGAACTTAAAGTGGTGACAACCATCTCGGACCTGGCCCGCATCGCCGAAGCCGTTGGCGGGGATGATGTCAAAGTTTCAGCCCTGTGTCCTGGTCCCCGGGACCCCCACTATCTTCCTGCCAAACCTTCCTTGGCCCGCAAAATGGCCAAGGCCGATCTGCTTTGTTACAACGGTCTTGAGTTGGAAATAGGCTGGCTTCCCCTTCTCCTGGACAAGGCAAGAAATCCTCGCATCAAACCAGGTTCCCTGGGAGATATGGATTGTTCTGATGCAATTGGTAAACTCCTTGATGTTCCCGGCGGGAATGTTGATCGAGCCATGGGTGATATTCACGCCTTGGGCAATCCCCATTACACTTTGAATCCGGAGAATGCCGTGCTCGTCGCTCGGGAAATGGCCTTCCGCATGGGGCAATTGGATCCTGAAAACAAGGTGGATTATAAGGCAAGAGCCGATGCCTTTGCCGATGAAGTTGCCCTCCGGTTACCGGGTTGGCATGATCAACTGGACGAAGCGCGGACTAAGTCCATCATCCTTTACCACTCACACTGGAACTATTTCACCAACTGGCAGGACCTGAATGTGGTGGGCGAAATTGAAAACCGGCCCGGCATCACCCCTTCACCTCGCCATGTGCAAACCATCATTGAAAAGGGACGCGGTCTCGACGGAGTCATGATTATCGCCGCTCAGTGGGATCACCAGGAAGTGGCCGAAGAAGTGGCCGAGCGTATTGGAACGTCCCTTGCCATTCTGCCTGGGTACAGTGGGGCCCAGGATGGCACCGACAACTACTTCGACTTCATCGATCGCTTGTGCGCGCGAGTAGCCCAAGCCGCAACCATGGCCTATAAGGAGTAGAACATGAGCGGATTTCTGGAAATGATGATTTTGCCTGTGGTGATGGCCGTCATTCTGGTAGCCATGCACTCCCACCTTGGGTTTCACGTCGTCAAACGTGGTGTGATATTTGTGGATATTGCCTTGGCCCAGGTGGCGGCCTTTGGAGTTGCGGTTTCCCTGTTGTTGGGTGGTGAACCAGGTTCGGGAACTACTTACGCCATCGCGCTGGGCAGTACTTTTCTGGGATCCTTGCTCATTTCAAGCACGCGAACACGAGGTCAGCGGGTTCCACAGGAAGCGTACATCGGTGTTATCTATGTGGTGTTCAGCGCTGCAATGATACTGGTACTGACCCAGGTGCCTCATGGAGGCGAGTTGATCAATCACTTGCTAGTAGGCTCCCTGTTGTGGGTCTCCTGGGCGACCCTGATCAAGACGGCTTTGCTCTATGGCTTTCTGGGAGTTCTGCTCTGGCTTTGGCGTGGACCATTGCGCCGTATTTCTACTGAACCTGAAAGTGCCCGCAAGGATGGCCTGAATGTTCGCCTTTGGGATGTAGTTTTCTACATGATCCTGGGCACAGTGGTGACTTCCAGCGTGCAGATCGCCGGAGTGTTGTTGGTCTTTACTCTTTTAGTCGTGCCGACGGTGATGGGAATGCGCTTATTTCCGGGTCTGGGAAAGCAAATGGTATACACGTTGGGCGTAGGAACCTTGGCGGTGCTGATCGGTTCGGCCGCTAGCTATGTGCTGGATCTGCCTACCGGGGCAGCCATTGTCTGTGCGTTTGGATTTTTGCTGGGGATCCAGGTGCTGGTTCAGGTGGTCATTGGGCGTGAATCCTTGTGACTCTTTAATCCCCCTTTGCCAAGGAGCAGGCAAAGGGGGATATGGAAAGACACAATCTCAGAGGCACAACCCTATCATTGTGCCTCCGGTTGAAAACACCCGGGACTTATTTCGTCAGTAGACCAAAACTCTCTTGACATGCTAGAATGCGGCAACCAATTGAAACGACGGTTAGATAGCCACATTCTTCACAACATACGGCTTCCCTTTTTCAATACTCACCAAGCCCTGTGAAAGCAAAATGACCCAACGAATAGTTTTCCTGCTGCTCATCCTGTTCTTACCCCTAGCCTCCGTCGGGGCCAATCCGGATCCCCAGAGCAAAAAACCCACCCCAGACCAAATGCAATCCTTCAGCCAGAAGATCAACGAATCCTTCACCCCCTTGGTTGAAGTCCTCACCGACGTTCTCTTCTGGGATCCCTTTGCAGCAGTCGGATTGTACGACCAGCAAGTCTATCATGAAGACGGAACCCCGGTCCTGGACAAGCAGGGTAATCCAGTGCGGGCCCCTTTGAGACTCATCGTTATCTGGTTGTTTGCCGGCGGAATTTTCTTCACGTTTTATCTGAGATTGATCGGCTTTCGCGGTCTCCGCCACGCCATGGATATCCTGCGCGGCAAATATGTCAAACCCGGCAGCGAAGGCGAGGTCACGCCCTTCCAGTCGGTCACCACCGCGCTTTCCGCCACCGTGGGCATGGGAAACATCGCGGGTGTGGCCATGGCCATCGGCATTGGCGGACCCGGCGCTACTTTCTGGATGATCATGGCAGGCCTGCTCGGGATGGCCATGAAATTCGCCGAATGCACCCTGGCTGTTAAATACCGGAAGGTCAATAAGGACGGAAGCATATCGGGCGGCCCCATGTACTACCTTCGCCTGGGTCTTGCAAAAAAAGGTTTGGGGCCACTGGGGGGCCTGTTGGCGGTCATGTTTGCCTTCCTGGTGATGGGCGGCTCCATCGGCGGGGGCAACATGCTGCAGGCCAACCAGGCCTTCAAGCAGCTGGAAACCTTCTTCCCTGCTATCGAACATTATGGTGCGGTGTACGGCCTGGTGCTGGCCATCATCGTTGGCGTGGTCATCATCGGTGGCATCAAGAGCATTGGGAAAGTGACTGAAAAAGTGGTTCCCATCATGGCGGGAATCTATATCCTGGCCGCCCTTATCATTATTGTCATCAATTTCAGGCATACGGGACATGCCCTATGGTTGATCATGCACAGCGCATTTGATCCGGGCGCCCTGAAGGGTGGTATCATCGGCGTCATGATCTATGGGATCCAGCGGGGAAACTTTTCCAACGAAGCCGGTATCGGCAGCGCGGCCATCGCCCACTCCGCGTCGAAAAACGAAGAACCCGTCAGTGAAGGCATCGTGTCCGCCATCGAACCCTTTGTTGATACTGTCATCATTTGCACCATGACCGCCCTGGTTTTGATTTTCACCGGATATTCGGAAAATACACAGGGTTTGATCGGCGTCCAGCTCACCTCGGCTGCTTTCGCCTCGGTCATCTCCTGGTTCCCTGTCATCCTCTTGATTTGTGTCACTCTCTTTGCGTTCTCCACCATGATTTCCTGGTCCTATTACGGCCTCAAGGGCTTTGATTATCTGTTCGGGCCCCTCGGTGAACGGTTGTTCGGATCACGGAAAGTGACCAATCTCATTTTCCAGTTTATTTTCCTGGTTTTCATCGTGATCGGCTCGGCCTCGGACATCATGGCTGTCATGGATTTCTCCGACATGATGATCCTGGCCATGGCCTTTCCAAACCTGGTTGGTCTTTACATCCTGGCACCTGAATTGAGAAGAGATATGGATGATTACTGGGCTCGACTAAAAGGCGGAAAACTGTAAATTAAGTGGCAGTTTCAAACAGAAACATGAACGGCTAAAACAGAAGACAGTTCAGCGATATTGAATGGTTTTCCCAAGAAACCACAGGCCCCCAGTCGAATCAATTCTTCAACGGAATTATTTTTTGCAAAACCCGATGAGATAAGGATCCGGGCCTCGGGGTTGATTTTCATCAAATGCTGAAACGCCTCATCTCCACCCATCCGTGGCATGATCAAATCCAGAATAATGAGGTCAATGTTATCGAAATTCTGTTCATAATATTCAATGGCTTCCAAACCATCCTGGCAGGCAACAACCTCGTAGCCCAGCCGCCTCAACACCCGAACCATGGTTTGACGCAAAATATCGTCATCATCCACAAAGAGGATTTTGCTGCCGTCCCCGGAAATATGCACCTCTTGGCGTGGCCGATCCTGGGAAACTTCCGCTGAACGAGGCAGCATGATCGTGAAGGTTGTGCCCACATCCAGCTCGCTAACTACGGCGAGTGAACCATTGTGTGTCTCCATGCACCCCAATGAACTGGCCAGTCCCAGCCCAGTGCCCTCGCCAACTTCCTTGGTAGTGAAAAATGGCTCAAAAATCCGTTCCAGAACATGGGGACTCATTCCGCACCCAGTATCGCTGACGCAAATCTGGATGTACCAACCAGGCTCAAGTTCATCACTTCTTTGGAGAGCGGATTCCTGGTCAAGATAGACTTCCGTGGATGAGAAGATCAATTCGTCGAGAGAATCAGCATCTGCCGGAGTTTTGCTCATGGCGTCTCTAGCATTCACCCCAAGGTTCAACAGTGCATTCTGCAGCATGGATGAATCCCCATTGACGAAGGGATGGTCCGCGTTCAGCTTCCGGGATATTTTGATCCTCCGGTCAATGCTGCGGGACAGAAGGGTGATGACTTCGCCAATAAGATCGTGGACATTGACAGCAGTGTTTTGCAGTTTCCCCTTGTGTGAAAATGACAACAACTGGCGCGTCAAATCAGCACTCCGTTCGGAAGCAACAACGATCTGATCCAGGCATTCCCGGTCTTCATCGGTCAATGCTTCCGAACTGCGCATCAGGTCGGCGTTGCCAAGAATACTACTCAAGAGGTTGTTAAAATCGTGGGCAATGCCCCCGGCTAATTGGCCAATTGCCTCCATTTTCTGGGATTGTCTCAGTTGTTCTTCCAGAAGGCGTCGATCGGTTACGTCCCAGCCTTCAACAAACATTCGAACGATATTTCCAGATTCATCGAAAATCGGGATCGCCGAGAAAATTACCGTAATGGTGATCTTGTTGGGCAAAAAATGCTCGACTTCACCGGTGCCGACCACTCCGGAAAGACATTGCTTCAGAATACTCCTTAGTTTCTCCTTGTTCTTTTCAGGACCATCCCACCAAGGAGTCTTTTCAAACAGCATTCCGATAACTTTTTCCCGCGGTGCTTTGATTGCAGCCAGGGATGTATCATTGGCCTCCAACAGGTAGCCTTCAGCGTCCAGAATTCCGGCAAAATGATTTGCATTGTTGAAAATCCCCCGAAATTTTTGTTCGCTTTGCCTCAGTGTTTCTTCAGCAATAGCCCGATTTTTTTCGGCCAGGAAACGTTGCCGAGTCATAAACAAAATCAACAATCCAACGATCACAACCAGGATGCTTGCTGCAGTAACCATGCGATTTTTCAGGAGGGAAATATCAGCCTTCACATCATCCAGATACAGTCCGGTACCAACCACCCAGCCCCAGGGCTCAAACCCCTGGACGAAAGAAATCTTATCCTCTATCCGTTCGGTATCCTGCCACCACCATTGATATTCCACAAAACCGGATTTTTGGTTTTCAACGGTGCGAACAAACTCGACAAAAAGGTTAACCCCGTTGGGATCCGCATAATCAGAAAGGTCTTGCCCCTCCAATTCCGTTCGATAAGGGTGCATGATCATGATGGGATTCATGTCGTTGATCCAGAAGTAATCTTTGCCTTCCGGGCCATAACGCAACTGGCGAATGTGGTAGATGGCAGATGATTGTGCCTGGGACAGGGTGGCCTGTTCGGGGACCAATCCAGCGTAACTATTCAAAAGCGTCAAGACCGAATGGGCCAACTCCTGGGTTGCGTCCTTTCGCCCCTGCATCATGTTGCTCTCAAGAAGAGGAATAAAATATCCAAAAACGGTAATAATAAACAGTGCCACAGTTAGGATCCCGGGCAGGGCAATCCGCAGCAACAACCCTTGCAGCAACAGGCCGTCAATTGAATGATCGGGTGTTCTTTTTTGAACCTTCTGGGGCTTGTCTGTTTGCACGGGCTCTTGTACTCCTAGATTGGCAGTCGGTTTTGATTCTAGCCTAAAGGCTCAAAACAATCAATCTACGAAAAATCCGGTGGAAATGGAGTTGAGTCACAGCTGAGGCTGCCGATAATAAAACCAAGTGTGCTGACTATTCAGACCTAACGGGGATGTTATAATGCTCAAGGGCGACCTCACAAAATTTTCACCGGGTGACCTACTCACCT
>JAUUYW010000208.1 GCA_030590265.1 Candidatus Krumholzibacteriia bacterium | reverse complement strand
CGATGGGTGTGCGCAGATCGTTCAAGGCCTGAACACTGCGGGTGATGGCAGTCCCAAAACCAATGCAGTAATCAGTACCGTAAACATCGTTGTCCATGGTCTTGGGGATGGCAATCTGGGGATATCCGGCCAGGTTCAGGCGGGCGGCATAACTGAGAGTATCGTCGCCGCCAATGGGAATCAGGGCATCAATTTTCAGGCTTTCAAGATTGGCCACCACCGTATCGGTGATGTCCACCGGGTATTTCATGCCCTCTTTTTTGAGGTGCTCGGGCATGTCTTTTTCGCGCACTTTTGCTGGGTTGGTGCGGCTGGTGTGCAAAAAAGTTCCACCGGTGCGATCGATGGTGCGCACGTCATCGTATTCCAGGGGCACAACCCACTCAGCATTTCCTTCCAGCCCCAGTTCAGGCCTGTAGTTGGCCAAACCACCCCAGCCCCGCCGAAAGCCGTAAACTTCAAGACCTTCATTTTTGGCCCTGTGCACCACCTGTTTCATGGCCGAATTGAGACCCGGGACATCGCCGCCACCGGTCAGAATGGCAATTCTCTGCATGCGCCTTTTCATGATCTATTTTCTCCTCAATAATTGGACAATCATATCTTGAGACAAAGTAACTCTTGGAAATCCAACAGCAAGATCCTAGCCGGATTCCGGGAATTCATTCCGGGAACTCACAATGACACCCATCAGCCAGAAAGGTGCCTTCACAGCTCATTTTGGCCAGAGCGCGCACGTCGTTTTCACTGAGACCGAAAGCATCAATGGCCAGGCCGTATTCTTTGGAAAGACTGGTGTTGGAAACAGTGGGGTTGTCGGTGCATAGAGCAACCTTAACTCCGGCATCCAAGAAGCGCCGCAGGGGATGATTTTCCAGTTTGTCGATGGCCCCGGTGTGCAGATTGGAAGAAAGACAGACTTCCAGATAGATACCATCGGCGGCCAGACGTTTGATCAACTCCTTATCCTGCCCCGCGCTTGTGCCATGACCAATGCGATGAGGGCCCAGATATTCGAGGGCTTCCCAGATTCTTTCCGGGCCTTCACTCTCCCCGGCATGGGCGGTTCTCATGAGGCCCATTTTGGTGGCCAGGCTGTAGGCATCCTTGAATAGAATCGGCGGAAAAGGGGCCTCATGCCCGGCAATATCAAAACCGACCACCCCGACACCATTGTGGAATTCCTCTTTCTCGCCTACCACCTCCCGCAGGAGAATGCGGGCCATGTTGCCCCCGTGGTTGCGCATGGCGATCACAATGATGCCCACTTTGAAATCAGGGTGCTCCTTGCCGAAGGTGGAAAAGCCCTTGCGAGTGGCGGCCAGCACCTGGCGGTTGGTCAACCCTGCGCGCCGGTGAATCAAAGGATTGATGCGCAGTTCCAGCAGCCGGATACCATCGTCGTAGGCATCTTCAGCAAGTTCATAGGCGATTCGCCGGATGTTGTCGTAAAACTGGGTGTATTGCAGGGGCAAATGGAATTTGTCGAGATAATCCAGCAGGGTATTGTCCAGGTTGTCGTCCCATTGCAAATAGTGGCGAAATTGTTCGAAATCCAACCCGGGCACGGCGCTGTAATAGGTCTCCGAAAGCTCCCACAGGGTTTCAGGTCGAATGGAGCCGTCGAAGTGACGGTGAATATCAGCCAGGGGCAGGCTTTTCAGCAATTCTTGTTTTTGTTCCGCATTCATGAAGGCACCTCTTTTTTCTTTATAAAATTTGATATAGAATAGGTATGGATTGGCGGGATGTCCAGACTATCCAGAATAGAAATCTTATTTAGCCGAGTCCAGGATGGACGAAGACCCTTTTGTCCATTACCATGCCGGTCAAGTATGGCCTCCAGAGCCAAAACCCATATAAAAGGATACGAGATGTTCAACCAAGACGTTTTGAATTTGGATCTTGAAAAAGAAGCGCAGGAAATCAGCAGCAAATGGCGTGAGATCGTTGTCAAACGCCTGATGCGCCGCGGGGCTGTGGTGGCCATCAGTGGCGGCATCGACAGCAGCTGTTGCGCCGGCTTGGCGGTGCGCGCCTTTGGCCCCAAAAAAGTATTCGGATTGCTCTTGCCCGAACGGGACAGCTCCTCGGCAAGTGTGGACCTGGGTCGCCAACTGGCTGAACACCTGGGTATTGAATTTATCATTGAAAACATCCAACCCACTCTGGCCGCTATTGGTTGTTATGAACGATACGATGCTGCGGTCAAATCGGTTTTCCCACACTTCGGTGAGGGCTGGAAAAGCAAAATCGTCCTTCCCGGCGACCTTCTCACCAGCGACCGCATGAATTTTTATCGGTTGGTTGTTCAGGACCCCAGTGGCGAGATGATGACCGAAAGGCTACCACTGCAGGCCTACTTGGAAATTGTGGCGGCCACCAATTTCAAGCAGCGTATTCGCAAAACCCTGGAATATTTCCACGCCGATCGTTTGAATTACGCCGTCACCGGAACACCAAACCGATTGGAATACGACCAGGGATTCTTCGTGAAAAACGGCGATGGGGCCGCCGATGTAAAACCAATCGCACATCTTTACAAAACCCAGGTTTATAACCTAGCTAAACACATGGAGTTACCGGCGAACATTTGCAACTCGACTCCTACCACAGACACGTACAGCCTGGAACAGGGTCAAGACGAATTCTATTTTGTCCTGCCTTATCCCGAAATGGATCTCCTGCTTTGGGCCAAAAATCACCAGGTGAGCGCCGACAACGTGGCCCAGGTCATGGAACTGGATTCAACCCAGGTGGAACGGGTATTCAAGGACATCGACCGCAAGCGAGCCACCACTCTTCCGTTGCATCTGTCCGCTTTGCTGGTGAAGGAAGTGCCGGAAATCATCAAATAGTTGTGAAGATATTTGCCAGGAAGAGGTATTCGTGTAAGTTTAAGGGAAATGACAAACGAGCCCAATTAGGTCGGAGTTTCCGACCTGAAGGATCAACCTTGGGAGTGCAGTCAGAATGAAAGTCAATACTAAGGTCCGCTACGGTTTGCGAGCAATCCTGCAGATCGCCGAAGGTTACGGCAAGGATCCCGTGCCAATCAGCGCTATCAGTGAAAGCCAAGAAATCAGCGGCAAATACCTGGAACAGGTGGTCGGAACCCTGCGCAAGTCAGGTCTGATCATCAGCCGTAAAGGAGTGCGGGGTGGTTACCATCTGGCCCGCTCCCCTGAAGAAATCAATCTCTGGGAGATCATCACCGCCCTGGACAGTCATACAACCCTGGTGGATTGCGTCAACGATGCCGGCATCTGTGACCGTTCCGGCGATTGTCTGACCCGATCCATCTGGACTTTGCTGAGTGTTCGCATGCAGGAGTTTTGGACCAGCTTCAAGCTTTCCGATCTTCTCAATACCATGCACGCAACCGGCGATGTGAGTCTTCAGGAATTGGGTGATTTGAGCTAATTTGGATCAATTGATCCAGACTAACTTATCCGGACCACTTATCCGGACCACTTATCCGGCACCCTAGTGGATGAGATATGTTTCTGCGCCTTCCCTCCGGGGAAGGCGCTTTTTTGTTGTTTTTCTCACTAATAATAATTCTCCTAATCATCCGAAAGACCGTTGACTATCATCAACAATGGAACAACCTTTGCATTCTGTTGATCATTTGTGATTCCACCAGGAGATTGTCCGAGTATCTCCTACCAAAAACCAGGGACTTAAGCCATGGAATTCGTTGAGACTTTGCGGGCCAAAGCTGCGGAACTGAGCAAAACCATCGTCCTGCCCGAAGCTCATGATGAGCGCATGCTGCAGGCTGCCAGTCGGATTGTCGACACAGGGGTCGCCTCCATCATCCTGCTGGGCAATGCCGATGCTATTGGAGAGAAGCTGAATGAACTGGGCATCAGCTCGGAAAAGTTGACCATCATCGACCCAGAGTTGTCGACCTACCGCCTGGATTTCACCCGCTATTACCATGAAGCCCGCAAACACAAGGGTCTTGGCGAGGACGAAGCCGCGGTGATCATGAAGGATCCCCTTTTCTTTGGCGCCATGCTGGTAAAAAAAGGCATGGCCGACGGAATGGTTGCCGGCGCGGTCAACTCCACCGGCAATGTTCTGCGAGCGGGATTCCAGATCATAGGCATGGCCGAAGGAACCGACATCGTTTCGAGCTGCTTTGTGATGGTCAAACCCGAATGGGATTTTGGTGAAAACGGCATGATCGTTTTTGGTGACTGCGCTGTGAATCCCCAGCCCGACGCCGCACAACTGGCCGACATCGCCATCGACACCGCTGGCACCGCCCGGGCTCTTTGTGGTTTTGAACCCAAGGTGGCCATGCTCAGTTACAGCACCGCCGACAGCGGATCGGGCCCCGATGTGGACAAAGTGATCGAAGCTACCCGCCTGGTTAAGGAAAAAGCCCCCGACCTGATTGTGGACGGCCCTTTGCAGCTGGATGCCGCCATCGTACCTGCAGTTGGCAAATCCAAGGCTCCAGACAGCCCGGTGGCCGGGCAGGCCAATGTGGTGATTTTCCCGGATCTTGACGCCGCCAACATCGGCTACAAACTGGTGCAAAGGTTGGCCGGTGCCGATGCTGTGGGTCCTATCCTGCAGGGCATGGCCAAAGGCGTGAACGATCTATCCCGCGGCTGCAATGCCGACGACATCGTCAACGTGGTGGCAATCACCGCCCTTCAGTGCCAATAGACAGGAGCGGCCGGGAACCATGAAAAATGTCCTGGTGATCAATTGCGGCAGCAGTTCCCTCAAGTACCAGTTGCTGGACATGGTGGACGAAAGCATCCTAGCCAAAGGCCTGGTGGAACGCATCGGCATGCAGGATGGGATTCATACCCTGAGCAGCCCCGGTCACGACAAATTCGAAGAGACCCTGCCCATTGACGACCACGCCAAGGGACTTGAATTGGTGGTGAACGCCTTGGTCGACCCGGACCACGGCGTCATCAAATCCATGGACGAAGTGCACGCGGTCGGGCACCGGGTGGTCCATGCCGGAGAAAAGTTCAGCGGTTCGGTGCCGATCAACGACGAAGTCATGTCCGCCCTCAAGGAATGCATCTCCCTGGCTCCTTTGCATAACCCGGCCAACATCACCGGCATCGAAGCCGCCCAGAAAGTCATGCCCAATGTGCCCATGGTGGGCGTTTTCGACACTGCCTTCCACCAAAGCATGCCCGACCGGGCCTACATCTACCCCATCCCCTATTACCTGTATGAAGAGCACCAAATCCGTCGCTATGGTTTCCACGGCACCAGCCACCGTTACGTGACATTGCGGGCTGCTGAAATGATGGAGTGCACACCGGCTGACCTGAATCTGATCACCTGCCACCTGGGCAACGGCGCTTCCATGGCGGCCATTCGTGGTGGTCAATCCATCGATACCAGCATGGGTCTGACACCCCTGGAAGGTTTGATGATGGGCACCCGCAGCGGTGACATCGACCCGGCCATGGTTGGTTTCATGAGTCGCAAACTCAACAAAGACCTGTCCGAAATTGAAAAGATGCTCAACAAGGAAAGCGGCATGCTCGGCATCAGCGGCATCAGCAGTGATCTGCGTGATGTGGAGCGCGAATATGCCAACGGCAACGACCGGGCCCGACTGGCCCTGGAAGTCTATGGCTATCACATCCGCAAATATATAGGCTCCTACGCCGTCGCCCTAGGCCGCGTCGACGCCATTGTCTTCACTGCGGGTATTGGCGAACACGCCTCCCTGGTCCGCGAATGGGCTTGCCAAGGCCTCGAAGCAATCGGCGCAATCCTTGACCCCTTCAAAAATGCCACTCGACACGATGAGGCTGTTATATCCAAAATGAGCAGCCGAGTTAAAATCATGATTATTCCCACCAATGAAGAGCTTATGATCGCCAGAGATACTGCAGCGCTGGTATTGGATCACTGATCACCTGCTCATGGGTAGGCACAGGGGTGCGAACTCCGCAGGCCCGAAGGGTTGAGGACCTCGCACCCCTGTGCCTACCCATGAACAGGTGATCAGTGAGCCAATACCAGCGCCGCCGTATCCCTGGCGATCATAAGTTCTTCGTTAGTGGGAATAATCATAATTTTCACTCGACTGCTCATTTTGGAGATAACAGCCTCATCGTGTCGAGTGGCATTCTTGAAGGGGTCAAGGATTGCCCCGATAGCTTCGAGACCTTGGCAGGCCCACTCGCGAACCAGAGAGGCGTGTTCACCAATACCGGCAGTGAAGACTAT
>JAUUYW010000168.1 GCA_030590265.1 Candidatus Krumholzibacteriia bacterium | reverse complement strand
CCAGGCTGGCCTCTGGATCTGGATGCTCAATTGACTTTGCCTCCGGTCCTGGCCGACACCGATGGTGATGGCCACCGGGAAATTCTCCTGCCGATTCACGACGCCGGCACAGGTCAAGTGGTCATTCGTATTTTCAATGCCGACGGTTCCGTCGCAACCGGAGACGGCACACTGTTGCCCAACCCCCAAGGGGGAAGTTGGCTTCAGTTGGCACCCCCGCTGATGGCAGGTCGGGTTTCTACCGGAGATCTGCGTTTGGAGATCATGGGTTTGCTGGACAACGATCTGCCCGGTCTCAACAACCGTTGGCATATGGCGCGCACCGGCTGGCTGGCCACCACAAACCAGTCTTTTAGTGCCATCTTACCGGGCTTTGAAGTGGCGACCACCACCAACCAGGGTTTTTTGCAGCTGGACAAAGCCGCTATGGCTCCTCCATTGGCTTGGAATTATCAGGATGGCCCGGGCAGTGAAGTTGCAATTCTCGCTGGATTCAGCTGGCAGGAAATTCTTTACGGTCAAACGGCAATTCCTGGGGCAACCCTTGGCTGGTTTCTGCCCCGGACTATTGAGCGACCTTTGGAAAGCAGGCATCCAGTGGCTCTGGGTGGTCATGCCGACCCACTGGGTAGTTCGGTGGCCACCGTCTTGTCTCCCATCAACGACGATCTTTTTTATCAGGTTCAGGTCTATGACAATGATGTCCATCTCATGCCCATGCACACGGGAAACAATTACACTGCCATCTGGCCGTCAGCTCGATTTGACCAGCGCAACAGTGCGGCCTATCCGGTTATTGAAGACCTGAGCCCGGTTCCTGTTGCCAGTGCATCTTTGAGTTCATTGTCTGTGTATCCCAATCCCGGTCCGGGACGATTCCATTTTCGGTTGAAAGGCGGATCACCGGATGCTGCCATTCGGGTGGATGTTTTTGATCTCAGAGGGCGCCGCGTGGCCCAATTGAGACCTGATCCCGGCAATGGGGAAATCACTTGGGATGGCAGGGATGGCAGGGGGAGGGCTGCTGCGGCAGGTGCTTATTTGGCTGTGGCCAGCTGGCAAGGGAAGACTTCTGTTACCAGAGTTATCCTGACTCACTGAGTTGTGCCCCGTCTTTTGCCGCCGAATGATGAAATTCTCCTGCCATGATTTCGTTGTCCGTGGTAAATTCCGCAAATGGCAAAATCCGAACAACCTTCCGGCTCCTATTGGGAACTGATCCGTACCGCTGAAAAACTCCTCAATGCAGGAGATTTTTCAGGTGCCGAACGGTATCTGGAGCTTGCTGACTCCCGCCGGGACGATTCTCCTGGTCGGGTCTTTTTCACAGAAAAAATCAGTGATGGCATCGGCCGTTTTTTCAATCGCGATAAGACAGAGGTCCCATCGGATGAGTCTCCATCCCAGGGCCGTTGGCCACGCCACCGCGAAGAGTTCCGCCTCAAGTATCTGGCCCTTGGTGACCAGACAGTTCGCCAAGCCGTGCATCTGGCCGAGCTGCGCCCCGAAGATGACGCCCATACCAATCAACCCATTCTGGAGCGGGCTCTCTACCTGGTGGGCCGCAGCCGCATTTTTGCCGAAGAGCCGTCCAGCGCCGTGCCCGTCCTTAAAGGATTGTTCCGCACTGCCCGGCGCACCGGGCGCCCCTTCGACGTGGCTCTTGTGCGCCACGACCTGCCCCTGACCGAAGAAGATCGGCTTTGGCTGGCTCGGCGCGGTGGCGAACTGGTTGAAGAATTTCAATTGCAAGGTGCCCTGCTCAAGGGGAGCCAAGGGGCAGAAGAATGGGCCAGAGTGTGTCTTCAGTTGTTGAATCCTCGCTACTTTGGTCAAACCGGACGACTGGAAGAGGAACGCTGTTGGGTTGAGGCCATGACCGCCGATCATCTCCTGGGTCGGGCCGCTGAAAGTGTAGACGCGTACCGCAAATACCTTGCTGAATACCCGGCACCCAGCGAGCGCGCCGACGAAGCCCGAATTCGTTTGTTGGAGTTGTTGGCCAATATCGATGGTTTGCATTTTCAGGTTCCCCATTATGACGAGGCTCTTGGCGCCATGCAATCGGCAGGTCTTTCGCCTGGCAGTGCCATGGCAGGTCGTTTCGAAGCTGCTCTGGCCCGCATTGAACACCGGCGGCCTGATCAGGAACCGGGTTCGGTAGGCAGCCCGGCCTGGGCTTCTTTAGCCCTTGAAGCGGACGGTTCCCTGGCAGCCATTTACTGGTGGGGTGATGAGCCCCGGGATGTGGCTTACTGGCGTCCGGGTGAAGACCCAGGTCATATGGAAAAATTTTTGGAACCCTGTGAAGGTCGTCTGATCAGTGGTCACCGCAGTGTCCATTCAACACTTGAAGGAGTTTGGAACGATCCACCTGCCGCTTGGACCGTCCAGGATTTTGCCACTGCTTTGTTGGAGGTCAATTTGCCGGTTGTGGGGCTGGATCCTGATTCACTCTTGCGAATCGGCATGGGGGAGACAGGGGCCTGGCGTTCGGGATGGAACCCGGATCATGGTCATCCTCATCTTGAACCTCCCCGGCGTTCCACTTTGGCCGAAGCCTGGCAGGGTGGACCGGCTGGTTCGTCCCTGGTGGCGGGGTTGTTGCTTTTAGCCATTAGAACCAGATTGTCCCTGGCTGATCCCTGTTTGCGTGCCGGCATAAGACTGATGGCCAGACGAGGGGATGCTGCTTCGGGTTTTCTCTACCAGTTCCTTACTGTGGGACACGGCGCCACCGATGAAGTGGACTCTTCCTTCCAGCCCTGGACATTGCCCCTGCTTTGGACACGCCCCGATCCCTTTGGCTGGTCATCTGCAGCAAATTCAGATCCCGACAGCTCTCTGCCGGCCAAGGATACCTTGTCCCGGCCAGATCTGGGACGCAACGATTTGGCCATAGTTTCCACAGGTGATCCGGCAGCAGTTGTAGCTGCCTGGGGCGATGGACGACAAAAATGGCGTATTGTCCTGGATCGTCCCGATCGGTTGGAAGGTCTCAGCCGCATTGCCGGAGGCGCCATCGGACCGGTCACCCTGATTCCCCCATCCGGAATGGTGCATGATCTGGATGAGGCCCTGGCCCTGCTGGAAAATCTGCTCACTCCTGATGGATGCCCTTCCGGAATCATTGGCGGGTTGTTTCCTTTGTTCCACTGGTCTCGATTGGTTGAAAGCCACAATGGGGATTTGTTGGATTTTCTTCAGGTTCGCCCCCGACTTGGGGTGGAAATTCCCCTCTATGACGAATATCGACTGCTGGCCGCCGAATTACCCCTGGTTGAGCCAAACCTCGATTCAACCGGTGGGCAGGACAGTTGGACCAGCCAATTCAGTCAACGGGTGCGCAAAGCCGGTTTTGTGGCTGGAATGGTGGAAAACCTTGTTCCGGAGGCCCACCGATTGGACAGCCTCTGGGGTGTTTTTGAAGGCAGCGATGCTTCCTGGGTTTTCCTGGACAGTGCCTCAATTCACTGGTCCCTGCTGGGACGTGAAACCACGGGAATTCAAGAACTGCACAGCCTTCTGCACAGCCGTGGTCACCGTCATTTGTCATTGTTGACCGGGGCTGTTTGGTTGCGGCCTGAACTGGAAGACCTCCTCGGCACCTGGCTGATGGTCTTTGGCGCTCCTTACTGTGTGGGGCTGACCGATGGCCGGCCACCCCGTTTTCGTCTGGCTGATCGGGGTCTGGTGCCCGACTCCCGGCTGGACCCGGTGTTGGCCCTGAGCGGACAGGTAGCCCACGTTCGTCAATGCTTGGCTGGAGATGCGGCCGGCACCATCCTGTTACCCAGTGAAGGGTTATCTGCCCATTTCTGGCATGACATTGCCACTGGTAATCTCTCTCTGGCCGCCCGGAACTGGCATTTTCTGCGTCCAGTCAGGCATGCGGATGGTGAAAACCGGGAGGGCCCCGGTGTGGCTCGCCAGCAGGAAATCCCCGAGCCTGGACGTCAAACATTGTTGGTCCCGGTCCTGGCCAGCCTTGAAGGTGGAGAAACACCCATTGCCTTGGCTGATACACCTGAAGATTGGGCCACTGCTGATCAGAGTCGTAGTTCTTTTTTGAAATGGCGTCGCAAGTTATGTGGGCTGGAAATGGCCAGTCTGATGGCGGGAACCTGGCAAAGCGTAGAAATCATGGACCCGCGTTGGTGGCGACTTTTGCGAACGGTGGGAGGCTCCGAATACGGATCTTCTGATCCTAAGTGGACTGGAGCCTTGGCCAGGACTCTGGTCTCTGCTGATGGTTGCACCACCTTCGATTTGCCTGGGTTGGCAACAGAAAAAGACAGCCATCTTCCCCCAGCCATCAGCGAAGCTGTGGATATGTGGTATGCCTCCTTGCCCACTGATTCACCCCGGCCTTCGGGGGCACTTTTGCCTGTGGCCCGTTCATGGACTCCCACTGGTGGTGCCCGTTTGCTGACCGGGGAGTCGGCCACGGAGTGGGCGGCCATAACCCAGCACATCGGTCGTCAATGGGAGAGAGGCGACCTGAGCTCCTGGGCGTTGTTGGTTGCCGATCATTTGCCCGGGCCAACAGCCGATTTGGTCTCATCCACCTGGACGCCGGGCATTTCCGCCTGGCCGGACAATGACCAGGCCGCGCCCCCTACTGCCATTCTTTGGGTGCGCAAAAATGACTTTTCCAACCCCGCGTTGGTGGATTTTCTGGCTGCCCATCGTCCAACTTTGGTGATGGCCTGCGGTGTTCAGGACTGGTTGCCATCCCTCCACGGGGGACAACAAATTGGAGCCCATGCTCTGAGGATTCTATTGGATTGTGGTGCAGACAAGGTGGTCCTTCAGGCCGACGAACTGGTAATCCCTTGGTGCGATTTCCTACTGGATGCCACTGGTGCCAGTCTGGCCAGTGGCGCCGAACAGTCGGTTCCTGTGCAGCAGCTTCCCAGCGTTGCAACTTTCCCCGGCAGCACGGAGTCGTTGCATCGGTTGCGCCAGTTGCTGGCCCGTCTGGAATTGGTTTTGCCGGGAAAAAGCAAAGCTTCCGAAACCCATCCCCAATCCTTGGTTTCAGGTCGGCAGCTGGTCAGTGTGCATTGGCTGGCCAGGTTGGCGGGGGTCTCAGAACCAGCGATTAGCCAGGGTATCAGAATCCTCCGTTGGGCAGGTCGTTTGCAGGGCGATTCCCTCAGCGCGGCCTCGGGGCAACTGGAGGTTACACCACCGCGCCCTGTTACTCATGCCTTGTTGATTTCCCGCCGGTTTGCGGAAATTGAACACTTGCTCAAGGGCCTGGAAGACCACTTGCCCGTGCTTTTCCCTCTTTTGTTGGGCCATCATCGTCCTGGTTTGTCCACCTGGATTGACCTGGCCTATCCACCGCTGGAAAGCGACGCGGATGACTTGCAACTCCTGGACTGTTATCTGGGCATGGTGGCCAACACCATGGTGCCCAGCCTGTCCTACCATTGCACCCGGGGTTTTATGCACACATCCCGCCGTCTGTTAGCCTGTTCGGGAAATCCGAACGATACATTGAGCCAGTTGGGTGAATCCTTGCGGTTGTTCCGTCTCCGCGTGCAGGATGTTATGTCCGGGGCAGTGGAAACCGGGGAGGGCTTTCTGGTGGAGACCGGCTTGAGTGATTTGCGCCAGGAAGAACGTGATTTTTTATCCACCGGTGCCGCCATGGGACTGTGGCGTTGGTTGGGACCTGTGGATGAACATTCTTTGCATTTGGTGGATCTGTTAACCTTGGCCGAAAGTCCCACAGTCAGGACCGGGGAATCAGCCTGGCGGCTCCTGGGTGAATTGGCGGTTGATAAAGAGAGTTCTCAACAGGGAACAATAACTCCGGTTCACAAGTTTGCTCCAACTCAGGAGGATTCTTCGGGATGGGGTCTAGGCGGATTGCGAAATCTTTTGCCCCGTGCTGGTCGGCCGGATGGATTTGCAAAAATTGTTGATCAGGTGACGCGGCTGGTGACTCCCACTGGCAAGCCTGGTTTGCTGGTGCTCAAAGGTCTGGTGGCCTCCGGTCGACACGAAGCCATCACCAGAGCCCTCTCGGATTCACCCGCCGGCCTGGAAGTCACCGTTTATTGTCCTGACTGTGAAGCAGCAGCGGTCTTTATGGAAGCGGGTAGCTCGGCTTCCGGTGGTTTTTCAGGCGAAATTCGCATTGCCGAAAAGGGCATCACTCCTGCGGCACCCAAAAAATTCCAGGGCCATCTTGCCGACTCACCCGACAGCCTGATCATCATGTGCGAGGTTCAGCGCTTTGAAAAGGAGACCCGTTACCGCATTGCTCAAATGGGGCGCGGACGCAAGCTCCTGATGACCATCGATCCGGTGTCCACCGGCGAACCCTGGGAAAACCTTTTCCTGACCACTCCGCGGGCCAACGAGATCGTCGAATTGACTCAACCCCGACGTCCGGCCCGCCGGCTTTGGGGCCAGGTCCGGCAACTGATGCCTGAAGATGTGCGTGGATCGGCTCAGACCTGGCGCTCCGAGAAAGGTGACCTGGTGGCAGACTATGCCGTCAACCTGGATCAATGCCTGGCTCGGATGGTGATGGATGTGGAGTCCGGTGATTTGCCTGATCGTTTGCGGCTCACAGGGCCCTTGTTATCTGACCTGGACTTTCTGGCCGATTCCATCCGTCAAAGAGGGTGGCTGGCCATATCCGAAAATTCTCTGAGCCAGCTGCTGTTGCCAGGTGTTCGGGAAGTGCTGGCCACTGCTACGGACCTGCTCTCCCAGAAGGTGGTCCAAGATCCAGGTTCTGACGAAAATTCCGGCCAGCCTGTCAGCTCGGAATCGACATCGGCAACTTTGCAGCCCAGCCTTTTGACTCCCCATATGTTGCCTGGCAATGTTGTGGAGGATTGGCTCAGATGGCATCAGCAATGCGAATGGGATCTGGCCAACATGACTTTGGCCGAGTTCTTTTCCGGTTTGGAGACCGAACCCTGGGCCCGTTCTTTTCTTGCACATCCTGGCAATACCAGCCGCATCCTGGGACTGCTGGAACGTTGGGCGGCTGAATCGGTGGCCGTGCTGGCTGATACCACCCTGTGGGAGGCCTGGTGGTTGACCACTCTGGCCCATCTTGGCCTGAAGGTTCCCGAAGAACGTCGCCCCCTGGTCACTCTGGCGGAATCTTCCTGCCCCGCTGGCATGCATGCTCCGGGTGGCTTGTATCTCTGTCTGGGGACCGAAAACTGGAGACAGCACTACAACGTTCTGGCTCGGGTT
>JAUUYW010000048.1 GCA_030590265.1 Candidatus Krumholzibacteriia bacterium | reverse complement strand
TCCTTCATGGGTGCAAGAAATATCAACATGGGAAAAGGAAAACCAATGTTCCACAATGGTCGCCCAAAACACGCATATTTTGCAAGACACCCACATTTTGTTTATTGATGACGACGAGGATATCACTATCCTTGGGCAGGCCATTCTGGAAAAAAGTGGTTTCCAGGTCACAGCCCTGTCCAATAGTCTGGAGGCCTTGGAATCGATCCGCGAAGACCCTGATCAATATGACCTGGTGGTGACCGACCTGACCATGCCCCACCTCACCGGTCTGGATCTGGCCGGAGCAGTGGGCAAGGTCCGCAATAACCTGCCGGTTATTTTAATTACTGGTCTGGGGAGTGGCGATTCCATCCAATGGGACCACCATCCCAACATCCAGGGATTAGTCCACAAGCCATTCGATATGGACACACTCTGCCAAACGATTCATCACGTCCTGGGCAAAACAACTTAAAGGGGATTTGCCATGGCAAAAATTCTGATCATTGAAGACGACGACGAAGTTCGTGAATATCTGGAAAGTGTTTTATCCCGGGCAGGGTATCAATGCGAATCGGCCTGCGACGGAAAAGAGGGTGTGGAAATTTTTCTGGCAGATCCGGCCGATCTGGTAATAACCGACATCATCATGCCGGAAAAAGACGGTATCGAAACCATTATGGACCTGCGTCGTAAAAACAGCAGTTTGAAGGTTATTGCCATCAGTGGGGGGGGACGGGCGGAACCGGAAAATTATCTTCATTCGGCCAAGCTTCTGGGGGCCAATCGCACCATGAAAAAGCCCTTCTCCAACGAAGAAATGCTGGAGGCCATCAAGGATTTGTTGGGTTGAGATGACCCTATTCGTTGACCACGGGCAAGAATATTGAAAAGTTGCTGCCTTCTTTCATCTGGCTTTGCACCTTAACAGCACCTTTGCAGCGGCGCACAATACCCAGCACCGCAGAAAGCCCCAAACCCCGACCGGCAAATTTGGTTGTGTAGAATGGATCGAAGACCCGTGCCTGCTGGGCGGGGTCCATCCCGCAACCCGTATCAACCACTTCCAGGCATACATATTGGCCAGGTTCAACTTTCCCCCCGGACAGGCATCCACGCAGAAACGATTGATCGCAATTCCGCACCAAGAGGCGCAAATCAACCCTCCCCATTCCCTCTTCCAGGCAAGCATCGGCAGCGTTGCTCACCAGGTTCAAAACCACCTGACGAAAACGGGTAACATCGGCCATAACCTTTGGCAAATCCGTTTGGAATTCACAACCCAGGTCTACTTTTTTACCCAGGGCTATGTCCAAGATGGGTCGCATTTCCCTGACCACCCTGGCCAAGTCCAATTCTTCCCGACGCGAGTTGCCTTTGCCCGCATAAACGTGCATCTGGTCGCAAAGATCGGCGGCCCGGCGGCTGGCCGTTCCGATTTCCGAAAGGTGGGTTTGGGCAGAAGGGGAAGTGCCAAACTCACTGGCCAACAAATCCGCGTTGCCCATGATGACCATCAGGATGTTGTTGAATTCATGGGCCAGGCCTCCGGCCAGAACACCCAGACTTTCCAGACGCTGGGTGGCTTGAACCTGAAGAGCCAGAGCTCGACTAGCTTTTTCAGCCTGGATTTGATTGGTCACATCACGAAATACCAGCAAACGACCCAAATCAAGACCCTGGTCGCACAAAGAGCGTTGCCGACGTTCAAAAATCCGGCCATCCAGAAATTCCAGATGGTCCACATGTTCCTTGTTGCCTTTGCGCTGAGAAAAAGAATGGATGGATTCCAGGAAGGCCTCCGGATTCCGCATCTGCTTCTTGACCAGCAGGGCCAGGTCCAGGGAATCCTGCACACCATTGGGCAAAGGATCAATGCCCCACATTTCACAAAACCGTTGGTTGTGCCGATGGACCAAACCGTTTTTATCG
Organism: Candidatus Krumholzibacteriia bacterium; assembly: GCA_030590265.1. Lineage (GTDB taxonomy): Bacteria > Krumholzibacteriota > Krumholzibacteriia > LZORAL124-64-63 > LZORAL124-64-63 > LZORAL124-64-63. The sequence continues at coordinate 11,899 of JAUUYW010000048.1, read as the reverse complement.
ACAATCAACACACCATCACCCAGTGACTCGATAATCACTTCGGCCAAACGATCCAGAGAAGACAAATCCGCGCCCAGATTCTTCATTGCTAAAAATCCACTCTCATCTCCTGGAGCAACCGCTCGGCACCGCCGAATTTCAAGGTCACCCACAACACATATCGAATATCCACCCCAATGGAGCGGCTGTAACTATGATCCCAGGCAAAATCGTTTATGGTTGCTTCCCAGGCCCGATCGAAATTGAGACCCACAACCTGCCCCCTGGCATTCAGCACGGGGCTGCCTGAGTTTCCACCGGTTGTATCGGTGCTATAAAGCATATTCACCGGCACTCCACCCAGGTCGGCATTGACAAAGGGACCAAAATCCCCCGCAACAATCAAATCCCTGAATCGCTCCGGAACAGCAAAAGGTTTCACCCCGGTGTCTTTTTCAAGAATGCCTTCCAAGGTGGTGAAGGGGGTCAGATGCACCGCGTCACGGGGACTATAACCTTCAATTCGGCCATAGGTTAACCGCAATGTTCCATTGGCATCGGGCACAAAGTCCTGGCCCTGGAACTGACGTTTGATTTCCTGAAGAGTGGCCTGAAGCTGATCCAATTCACCTTTGCGGCGTTTGTTCTCCTGGCGCAATTCGAGATAAGGAGGATACAGCTCAGCGACCAATTGCAGGAAAGGATCGTTCATCTTCTGCAGCTCAGCGGTGTCCATTTCCATGGCTTTCAAGAGCTTGTCGGAATCCATCAGTAAACTTTTTTCAAAAGCCCGTTGCAGGAATTTTTGAGCCTCTTTCTCACCTTTGGAACCAGCCATATCAGAAACAGCAGACAATTTTTTGGCCTGGGAAATATCACCAGCCCGACGCAGCAATTCACTCATGATCAGGGCATCGGCCTGAGGATCGAAGGAGTCAGCCTTGATCACCAGGGAGTTGATGGTTTGATCCAGGTTGCGAGCCATGTAAGCTGATTCCCGCTCGGTCTCCGGCTTGTTTTTTTCGATGGAATTTTCCCAGACGATCAAAGCCGCGCTCATGGTCTCACTGCTGCGCAGCATGTACCGCAGCCAAAGGTCGAAGGCGGTGGTCTCGGCACGCTGGGTGTAATAATCATCCAGACGGCCGAGCACCTGGCCGTAGTTCTCCTGACGCTGGGAATCGGAATCGATGAAGATCTGCAGTTGTTCCTCTTGCTGTTTCCTGGACGCCAGCAAATCCAGCCGTTCAATACCCTGCAATTTTCCCCGGAAATTTTTGTAGGTATTCTGCAAACTCTTGACCCTGGTCGCCAAGGCCAGTTCCCGCCCACGATCTCCTTGGGCCGAGGCCACCAGATTCTCAATCTGCCAGCCATACCAGTCCACAACCGTCGGCATGTAATGTTTACTCAAATAGCGCAGGAATGCCGCTGAGCGGTGGCGGTAGGTTGTGCCGGGATATCCGAAAATGAAGACAAAATCATCCTCCTGGACTCCTTCGCTGCCCACTTCCAGCACAACTTTTGGCCGGTAGGGAATATTGTCTTCGGAATAATCGGCCGACTCACCATCGGGCCCGACATAAGCTCGCATAAAACTGAAATCACCCGAATGACGGGGCCACATCCAGTTGTCGGCTTCACCACCAAAATTGCCAATGGCCAGCGGAGGTGAATAGACCAATCTGACATCCTTGAGATAAGTATACAGGAAGAGCACATAGGTTTTTCCCAGGAACATTTCATTGACTTCGGCCCGCTTGCCGGGATGGGCTTGCTCTTCGGCAAGACTCAGTTCCTTCATCTTCTTTTCGATGGCTTTGGTGCGGTTTTCGGGATCCATTCCGGCGTTGACCACTGCCAGAACCTCAGCTGAAACGTCTCGGTAACTGTCAGTGATGCGTACCGTGTAGCCTATGGCGGGAGCTTCCTCAGCTCTGGTGGCAGCGCTGAATCCTTCCGACAAAAAATCGTGTTTCGGGGTGCTGGCGTCACGAATGGCCCGGAAAGCACAATGGTGGTTGGTCAGCATCAATCCTTCGTCAGATACGAAAGAGCCCGTGCAACCACCGATTTTGCAGATGCCATCGACCAGGCTCAATCCGTCGGGGTTGTAAATAAGGGAAGGTTCGATCTCCAAACCGACGGCCTTCAAATCCAACTGATCCAGCTCGCTCATGGGGTACATGCCTTCGTCTCCCAAGGCGTTGGGGGTTATATTGAAAAGAGGCAAGACCAATAGAAACAATACAAATCCACGACGAAGCATGATGCCCTTTCGCAACAGAGAATTACAGGTTTGGATTGCAGATTTGCCCGGCAAAAAAGTGCCGAACGGGCGAGTGGTTATCCGGCGCTGCTGTGGCAGGTTGTCCCCCAACGACCTACGATAGCTCAGCCGCCATATGGGAAAAATAGGTCAGTGACTCCGGGTTGGCTAGTGCTTCGGTATTTTTTACCGGCAAACCATGCAGAATGTTGCGCACAGCCAGCTCCACTATTTTCCCGCTGATTGTGCGGGGGACGGCCGGAACCTGCCGAATAACGGCGGGCACATGACGGGGAGTTTCTTCGGCTCTTATCCTGTCCCGCAGACGGGTTTCCAGCCTGGGATCCAGAGTCAAACCTTCCCGCAGAGCCACAAAAAGCACAACCCGCACATCGCCCTGGTAATCCTGGCCCACAACCACGCTTTCGGTTACTTCGGCAAAGCCGTCCACCACCCGATAAATTTCCGCGGTGCCGATTCGCACCCCACCAGGATTGAGCACCGTATCGCTGCGGCCGTGGATAATCATGCCACCGTCAGGTATCAGTTCGGCAAAATCACCGTGGCACCAGATATTATCAAAACGGTCAAAATAGGCTTGATGGTAACGCTGCCCCTGGGGATCATTCCAAAACCCGGTGGGCATGGAGACAAAAGGCACGGTGCAAACCAGCTCGCCTTTTTCTCCCACCACGGGTTGGGCATCCCCATCAAAGACTTCCACTTTCATGCCCAGGCCCCGGCACTGCAAGCGTCCTCGATGCACGGGCAGAACGGGACAGCCCAGCACAAAACAGGAAATGATGTCGGTTCCGCCTGAGATGGAACTCAGTTGCAGATCTTTTTTGACCTCGCGGTAAACATAGTCGAAAGATTTGGGTGCCAGAGGTGAGCCTGTGGACAACACACAGCGCAAGGAAGCCAGATCATGGCTTAGACCGGGCTGCAAACCAAATTTGTGGCAAGCCTCCAGGAATTTGGCACTGGTGCCAAAAATATTGAATTTTTCATCCTGGGCGTAGTCCCACAGAATCGGGTTGGGCTTGAGGGGATGACCATCGTAGAGCATGATCGTGGCCTCGGAGGCCAACCCACTGACCAACCAGTTCCACATCATCCAACCACAAGTGGTGTAGTAAAAGAAACGATCAGCCGGGTGCAAATCGCAGTGCAGCCGATGTTCCTTCAGATGCTGAAGCAGGGTGCCTCCGGCCGAATGGACCATGCATTTGGGCAGACCGGTGGTGCCGGAAGAGAACATGATAAAAAGAGGATGATCGAAAGGCAGATGCGTGAATTGGAGTTTTGTCCCAGCACCCTGAGCCAGATAGTCGTCAAAAAGAGTCAGCCCTTCGGCAAAAGGCGCCACGGAATTCCTATCCTGCCCGAGGTAGCTCACCACCACCGTTCGGCGCAGAGTCTTCAGCCGCTGCCTGATCAATTCCACCGTGGCCAGACTGTCGTGTTGTTTGCCGCCATAAAAATAACCATCGGCGCACACCAGAACCGAGGGTTCAATTTGACTGAACCTGTCCAGCACACCTTCCACACCAAAATCCGGGGAACAACTGGACCAAACCGCACCAAGGCTGCTAGTGGCCAGCATGGCCACCACGGTTTGAGGCAGGTTGGGCAGAAAGCCGACCACCCGATCCCCTGCTGCCACACCATCAGCCTTCAAGGCAGCTGCAAAAGCAGCCACCTGGTCTCTGAGTTGGGAATAGGTCAAACGGGAGGAATCGCCACGTTCATTGCGAAAAACAATAGCTTCGGCGTCGTCCTGGCCCTGAAGAAGATTTTCGGCATAATTGAGGCGTGCCTCGGGAAACCAACGGGCCCCGGGCATGAGTTGGAAATCTTCCACCACCGTCGTTCCCGGCCCCTGGCCCACAACTTCACAAAAATTCCAAAGCGTTCGCCAAAACTCAGGGGCCTCATCAACAGACCATTGGTGCAACGCTTCGTAGTCAGCCAGATCCAGGCCATGGTTATGATTGACCAACTCCCTGAATCGGGTCATCCGTGCGGCAGCCACCTGTTGGGTTGATGGCTGCCAGAGGATGTCTTTGCCCGCAGTGGTCACTGCAAATTCCTGGCTGGCAGAATGGTGTTGCTAACCTCACCAAATCCGACCCGGTAGCCGTCGGCCTGGCACCAGCCACTCATGGTCACGGTGTCTCCGTCGGCCAGGAACTTGCGCTCGCCGCCGCCAGGCAGAACGATCGGTTCGGTGCCCCGCCAGGTGATCTCCAGCATGCTGCCGAAGCTGCCCTTGTCCGGTCCGCTGATGGTGCCGCTGCCCAGCAAATCGCCGTTGCTCATGTTGCAACCGGTGATGGTGTGGTGAGCCAACTGCTGAGCCATGGTCCAGTACAAATGTTTGAAATTGCTGGCACAAACCCGCAACCCTTCGCTGTCGTCCTCAGCTTGAATGTGCACTTCCAGATTGATATCGAAGGTGTGACGTTCACTCTCGCGCAAATACGGCAAAGGTTCCGGATCCTGCACCGGAGCCTCGCTGCGGAAGGGTGCCAATGCATCCATGGTCACCACCCAGGGTGAAATGTGGGTGGCAAAGTTTTTGGAGTTGAAAGGACCAAGAGGCTGGTACTCCCATTTCTGAATATCCCGGGCCGACCAGTCGTTGATCAGCACCATCCCGAAAATATTATCGGCCGCTTGATCAATGCCAATGGGATCTCCCTGCAGAGAATTCGAAGCCACAAAGAAGCCTGTCTCCAGTTCAAAATCCATCAGTCGGCTGGGGCCGAACGTAGGAGTTTCGGCATCAGGGGCTATGGTCTGGCCATGGGGACGAATCACATTTTCACCGGAAATGCCGATGCTGCTGGCTCGGCCATGGTAGCCCACCGGCAAATGCAACCAGTTGGGCATCAAGGCATTGTCTTTGCCCCGAAACATGATGCCAACATTGGTGGCGTGTTCCTTGGAAGAATAAAAATCAGTGTAATCACGGATGGCCACCGGAAGATGCATGGTCACCGAATCGGCGGGCACCAGGGCGCGCCGGCGCAGATTCTCATTGTCCCGCAAAGTGGGCTCGTCTTCGCGCAGCAAACCGCTGATCAACAGTCGAACCGCCCGGCGTTGTTCCTTGGGAAGTTCCATGAAGGGATTCAAAACCGGATAGCTGAGGATATCGGCAGGCAGGTTGGCGCTGTCCAACAAGCCACAATCCTGAATCACGGCCAGGTCCAAAACCTGGTCACCAATGCGCACTCCCACCCGTGAATCTTCCCTGGGTGTGGGAGAAAAAATCCCATAGGGAAGATTCTGGATGGGAAAGTGGGAACTCGCTTCCACGGGAACAAACGATTTCAGTGAGGGATCAGTGGTGGGATCCATACGATAATTTCCTTTCAGGGATCAGAGCAAACCGAGATTTTGCAGATCATCCCGGGGTTCGTCAAAAGAGCAGCTGCCAAAGCCGCAGAGATATTGGCTGCGCAGGCTGCGCACAACATCAGCCTGAACAATATGATCGCGCCAGCGGAATTGGCTGGCTTCAAAATGGAATGATTTTTCTTCAGTGTCGGCAATCACCCGGGCCAGTTGGTCGGCATCCCAACCATGGGAATGAGCCAGCAATCCGGCGCCAAAGACATTCAAAAAACCGTGCATCATCACCTCGGGTTCCTGGGCCTGATGCCGAATGGGATGATGCAAACCGGCGGTGCACTTCAAAGGAAGGCCCAGATCCCGGCAGTGCGCCACCACTCTGGCCACTCGTTCAACCGACGGAAAGGCCTCTGGTGTCACACCCCCGCAACGCAGCTTGGCCCCCAGGCGCAAAGTGGCCCGACTCGATCCGGAGCGGGCGCTGGCCAGGTCAGCCACCACCTTCAAGAGAGGCAATTCAAGTTTCTCGGGCGCCGAGGGTGGCAATTCCCAAAACAGTTCCCGGCCCTGAACCAGGGAGTCTTTCAAGCCATCGAGGTAGGCATTGAGAAATGTCGGCAGTTCCTCTGGTGATATATTTCCCGGTAAAGAAACCTCCAAAACCTCCACCGCTGCCAATTCGGCCAGTTCGGCCTCGAAGGTGACAATGGCTTGGCACTGAGCCGGCAAAACGGCCAGTGATTTGGCCGCATCTTCGCGGTCTCCCAACAGGGCCGATACACCCCATTGGCCTCCGGTGGTCAAGTGCTTTTCCGCACAAATCGCAAGCTCCGGCAATCGGTCTGCCGGGACGATGAAACGGCCCAGCATCCAGGCCTCGGCTTGGCCCCTGAAACCGGCGTACTGCTTGACCGCAGTTTCCATATCCAGCGTCGCCGGCGGAAATAGTCCCGCATAATCCACCAACCCATTCATAAACGCACGCAGGGCCGAGCTCATGCATTGTCTCCTTCAAATTGAGGCCTTCGCAAAGGTCACAGGAGGATTAGTTTGCTAAAGAAATGCCAACAAAAGACCTGTCGACCACTCAAAATAACTCAACGATGACGATTTGCCACAAGATCTAGATTTCTTCCCTGCCCAAAGGCATCGTCATGCAGCGACAGCCACCGCCACCGCGGGCCAATTCCGAACCATCGATAACCACCACGCAGCGTCCCACTTCGTCCAGACTTGGGCCACCTTTCAGCAAATCATTGGCGGGGATGATCTCAAACCCGGCCTTGCTGAGCTCTTCAATGGTGTTCTGGTTTCGTCCGTAACCAATGACTTGTCCGGGCCCTAGTGCAAAGAAGTTGGCACCGCTGTGCCATTGCTCCCGCTCCTGAAGCCAACGGTCCTGACTGCCGCCGCAGAACACCGGTTTCATCTCCATCCCCAGCTTGGCCAGGCCGGACAACAGGTTGTCTTCTTCTGAGATGGATACGACCCGGCCATTGTTGATTTCAATGTGCACGGTGTCAAAATGATGAGTCTGCATGATGACCGGTTCGTAAACCATGCAACAGTCGACATCCAGGAAAGTAAAAACCATATCCAGGTGAATAAAGGATTCCGGTGTTTGAGGTAACTGCTGCACCAGGATGTGTTGTTGGTAGCCCTGCTCCTTGATGCGCTCAATGAGAAAATCAACCGCCTTGGCCGTGGTGCGGGCACCAATGCCGATGATAATGATTTCAGGGGATGCCACCAGTATATCACCACCCTCGATGGTCACTTCAGCTCCTGCGGCACCAAGTCGAGCGGGATTAACCGTGCGGGCATTGAAGACAGGATGATAATCGAAGATGGCTTCAACGATGCGTGTTTCACGACTCCTGACCAGGTTGGCCATGCGGGAAATAAGAACCTTGTCCCTGATAACCACGGCCGAATCGCGGGTGAAGAAGAAATTGTGCAGTGGTGGCAAGGAATAGCGATCGCGGCTCAGATAACGCGAGAGATTGTCTTTAATTAGGGGGACTCCTTCGATGAGCAATTTTGCCAACTCATCCTGGGGCAAATCCACCAGATTATCGGCTATCTCCGGCACTGCTTCAGCTTCGCAGATGCGCCGCACCAGGCCATTGCACACACGGCTGTTGCCCAGAATATCGGTCAGCAGATCCCGCACCTGGAACACCCGGGCGCGCTGACCCAGAACTTCCCGCAACTGCCGGTACTCCTCACGAGCCACCGAAAGATTCAGAATATCGCTATACAGGGCTCGTTCAGCCGTCTCGGGAGTCATGTTGGCCACTTCAGGACCGGGGTCGTGCAGCAAAACGCCGGTTAAACGGCCAACTTCAGACCCCACATTGATGTCAAATCCATCGGCCATGCCAACTCTCCAGTCAGGGAAGATACATCTGTTTTCTGGAAGCCATGATACATCCCCCTTGGGATTGGGGCAACCAGTAGCAATAAGATGAAAAATCAGGCCTTAAGGTCCAGTGGCTGGTGTCGAAACAAACCAAGAGATAACCCTTTAGAAAGGACCAGACTCTTGAAGCAGAGAAACAGACCCCGAAAAAACACGCCGCACCCCGTCAAGGTGATGGACACCGAGTCCGGGCAGGTGATTGGTCGGGTGGTGGATATCACCGCTGACGGTTTGATGATGGTCGGAAGCATCAATTTGGAAATAGGGCGTGTTTTCAGCCTTCGTATCGTCCTGCCACGCATGACCGATGGAAAAATGGATATTGCTGTGCAGGCTGAAACGGTCTGGTGCAAACAAGACACCAACCCCAAATTTTTCCAAACCGGGTTCAGATTCCATAATCTGCTCGGGAACGACGGATTCCTTCTGGAAGACGTCATGCATCGCATGAATCTGGTCGGTTAGACAATCAGGAAGGTTGAATCATGGCCAACAATGGAATCCTTTTGGAATCGGGGACCAACGAAGTTGAGATTCTGGAATTTGTAGTGAACGGGCAGCCATTTGGCGTCAATGTCCTCAAAATACAGGCTATTGAACAATTCGATCCGGAACGTGTCACTCAGATCCAGCTTTCCCACCCCTCCGTGGTCGGCACCCTGTTGTTCAGGGAGAGCTGCATCACCCTGGTAGATCTTTCCCTTGAGATGGCCGAAGTTGCCGAAGAACTCATGGATGAGGGTGAAGATATTTCCGAAGCCGTAGAATCGGTAATCTCCCCGGAATTGGTTGAATCCAGCGAATCCACGGACAGTGTCACCGCAGGACAAACCGACCCCACCGGCAACAAACTGACCCTGGTCATGGAATTCAACTCCCTGAAAACAGCTTTCCTGGTGGACGGAGTCAACCGCATTCACCGGGTTTCCTGGAAAGCAATCAATCCCTTGAGTCCATTCCTGGCCACCACCGACAGCAAATTTACTGGCTCGTTGCAAATCGAAGAACGGGAAATTCTCATTGTGGACATGGAAAAGGTTGTCACCGAAATTCTGCCAAAGGGCCAGGACATGTTCAGCGTCAGCGGCGAACAAGGTCCCATGTTTGCAGCGCGGGCCACGGCCCAGGTTTTTCTGGCTGAAGATTCAGCGGTCATCCGGGACAAGGTTTGTGAGGAATTGGCCAAAGCCAATTATATCAACGTCACCACCTTTCCCAACGGGTCGTCTTGCTATGAGGCTATCACCGCCATCAAGGAAAAATCCGAAATTGAGGGCAAACCCGTCAGCGAATATTTTGGTGGGCTGATCAGTGACATTGAAATGCCACAGATGGATGGGCTGGCTCTTTGCAAGAACATGAAAGAGAACCTTGGTATCAAGGATGTGCCGGTGATCATGTTCTCTTCGTTGATCAACGAGCAGATTGCCCGCAAATGCGAGGATGTGGGGGCCGAAGCCTACATCACCAAACCTCAGTTTACGGAATTGGTTCAGTTGCTGGATCAATTTGTATTGAAGGCTGAGCCTCTGGAGGCCTAGGCTGACTTTACTCCCTCGACGACAAACTCCCGGGCTGCCAAAGGCCTGGGAGTTTTTTCTTAAAACTTATTTATCTATTTTCACTTGAATAAAACTCCCCTCGACTGGTTAAATAACCGTTGGCACTTCTGCCACGACACCACGGACCAAGGAGACAACAATGACTTTCAATCCACAGTTGATCTGGTTCCTGATCGGCCTGGGACTGATCCTCTCGGAGTTTCTCGCCCCCGGCATCATTCTCGTATTTTTCGGCCTGGGAGCCTGGACCGCGGCTGTGACCTCCTGGATGGGATTGACTGCCGGCTGGACCTCCCAATTGCTGGTTTTTGCCGTCAGTTCGGTGGTGTATCTGGTGTTGTTGAGGCGCTGGTTCCAGGCCCGGTTTATCGGATTTGAAGGTAACCCGCAAAACCCGGAAAACAATCTCGACGATTTCCAGGGACAGATTGTCATGGTCACCGAAGACATCGACCCTGCCGACGGCAGCGGTCGCGTGGAATACAAAGGGGCCAGCTGGGCCGCCCGCAGCACTGAACCCATTGCTGCCGGAGAGCGCGCCCGTGTTACCGGAGTGGATAGCATCACCCTGTTGGTGGAACCTGCTTAATCATACAAACTGCCGTTGTTGATACGGCATTCATTGGAGGACTGTTATGTTGGGACCTATCGTTGCTGCCGGAATTGCCATTCTGATTGTCATCACGCTGATGAACACGGCGCGTATAGTGCCGCAAAAAAGTGCCTTTGTGGTGGAGCGTCTGGGCAAGTACTCGCGGACCCTGAAGGCAGGATTTCATATCCTGACACCATTCCTTGATCGGGTAGCCTACAAGCACTCCATGAAAGAAGTGGCTGTGGATGTACCCCCTCAAATGTGCATCACCAAAGACAACATCGCAGTGGAAGTGGATGGTGTGCTGTACCTTCAGGTCACTGATCCGGTCAAAGCCAGTTATGGAATTGAGAATTTCCTTTTTGCTTCAACCCAGCTGTCCCAGACAACCATGCGTTCGGAAATTGGTAAGCTGGAACTGGATAAGACCTTTGAAGAACGGGACTCCATCAACCACGCCATCATCGCCGCCGTGGACAAGGCGTCCGATCCCTGGGGCGTGAAAATCACCCGTTACGAAATCAAGAACATTCATCCGCCTCAGACCGTGCGCGACGCCCTGGAAAAACAGATGCGGGCCGAGCGTGAGAAACGCGCAACCATTGCCGAGTCCGAAGGTGAACGCCAGGCGCGTATCAACGTGGCCGAAGGCGCCAAGCAGGAAGCCATCAAATCGTCCGAAGGCGAAAAGACGAAGCGCATCAACGAAGCGGAAGGGCTGTCTGAAGAGATCAAGATGGTGGCCACGGCAACTGCCGAAGGAATCCGCGCCATTGCCGCCGCCATCCAGGAACCCGGTGGCGAAGATGCCGTGAACCCGAGGGTGGCCGAGCAATACATTGGAGAGTTTGGCAAGTTGGCCAAGGAGAGCAATACCATGATCATCCCCTCGAATTTGAGTGAGGTGGGCAGCATGGTGGCTGCTGCAACGAGCTTGATCAAGAAAACGAGTTAAAAAAGGTTGCCCCCGACAAAAAAACCCCGGCTGATCATGGGATCGGCCGGGGTTCTCTTATAAGTCGAGCTACTCGGCGCAGGCCCTGCTCAATTCTTCCACTGTCACCCCTGCGTACTGCACATACTCCGCCGGTTCGCGGTCAGTAATGCCAGCCGGAATGTTGTTTTGCAGTCGTTCCCAGGCTGCTTCATCCAGGCTGTCGACAAAATCGGCAAAGTCGGCACCACTGGTTGAATTGGCCAGGTAATGACGGTGCATGCCCGCAATAGCCTGCAACATGGGCAAATATGGCTGGATGTCGGTTGTGGTGGACAAGGCGTCGCTGTCGATCCAGGCAACTGGTACCTGCACGATGGAGTCGGGTCGTTCCACAATGGTTTTGATGAGCAACTCAATATCGAAGGCAAATTTCTTTTCCAGCATATCGGGCACGATTTTGCGCACTGTAGAAGCACCGAAACCCTTGAAACCGCATTGGGTGTCGATGATGTCAGGAATGCTTGAAATGATGCGTTTCCAAAGATAGATGAAGAGCTTGCCCCGGGTATTGCGGGAGCCTTTTTTGATCACCACGGAGGATGCCAGACGGCGAGAGCCAATGGCGGCGTCAAAACCTTTTTCGATGATGCCATCCATCAGCAATCCGGATTGTCCCAGGTGAGTGGAAAGGTCAGCATCTGTGAAAATGACCACGTGGTTTTCTTTTTCCTGCCCGGCGGCGGTCCACATGCCAAGCTCCACCGATCCGCCTTTC
>JAUUYW010000277.1 GCA_030590265.1 Candidatus Krumholzibacteriia bacterium | reverse complement strand
GCCCATCAATAATAGCAAAAATATGGTCAGGTGGAATTCAGTTTGTGGGATTCACTCCAAAACTCCCATCTCTAAAACTCCTATCTCTTGCCTATCAGGCCATCCTGCCCTAAACTTCCCCCAACTTTCCCATCTTCCCCTGGAGGCTCTTATGCTGAGCATGACCGGTTTCGGCAACGGCGAAAAACAAATTGGTCCCCTCACCGTGACGGTGGAGTTGCGTTCGGTGAACCATCGGTTTCTGGACGTCGGCCTGAAACTGTACGGATCACTGGCTGCCTATGAAATGGATATCCGCCAATATCTGAAGGAAAACGTGGCGCGGGGGAGAGTCACGGTATCCACCCAGATGGTCATGGACAAGGATGCAGCCACCGCCAGTCTGGACCCGGAGCGTCTGAGCCAGGGTCTGAGCATGCTGAAGGCCGCGGCCAAAGGTATTGCCAAGGAGACCGGCCAGGAGCAGACCATCACCTTGGATAACCTGCTGGCCGTGCCGGATATTCTGCGTCCCCAGGAAGTGGAGGTTTCTCCTGAAGATGTGAAATCCGCTCTCATGGACGCCCTCAAGGATGCCCACGCTGGTCTCATGAGCACCAAGAAAGAAGAGGGTGCGGCTCTGGTCGCAGAGATGAAAACCCGTCTGGACACCCTTTCGACAAATCTGGCGGACGTAGAAAAACTGGCTCCCCAGGCTGCCGCCCATATTCAAGCCAAATTGGAGGAGCGTCTGGCCAAGATTCTGGCCGAGCCCCTGGAACCCCAGCGTCAGGCCCAGGAAATTGCCTTGTTGGCCGACAAAGCCAACATCAACGAAGAGACTGAACGGTTGGCCATCCACATCCAGCATTTCCACGCGGCTCTTGAGGGTGGCGGGCAAGTGGCCAAGCGTCTGAATTTCCTGTTGCAGGAGATGCACCGCGAGGTCAACACCATGGGCTCCAAAACCAACCTCATGGAAATCACCACGTCGGTGATCACCATGAAGGACGAAGTGGAATCCATGCGCGAACAGATCATGAACCTGGAGTAGGTGAGCGCAAGATGATTGTCCTGATCACCGGTCCCTCGGGCGCGGGAAAAAGCACTTTTGTTCAGAAGTTGATGGCCCAGGACGACCGTCTGGCCTTCTCCATCTCCACTACGACGCGGCCCATTCGTGAGGGCGAAGTGGACGGGCGGGACTACGATTTTGTGGATGACGATGCTTTTGATCAGTTGGTTGAGAAAGATGCTTTCGTGGAATGGGCCCACGTGCACAACAATCGCTACGGCACCAGGCACAGCCGCTTGAAAGAGATGGCAGCGGCCGGAAAAATTCCCCTGTTGGATATCGATGTGCAGGGTGGAGTCAATGTTATCGATCAGTATGGTCCCGAGCTGGTTTCGGTGTTCTTGTTTCCGCCTTCCTGGGAAGAGCTGGAACGTCGGTTGCGCAGCCGGGCCACCGACTCCGATGAGATCATCGCCACTCGACTGAAAAATGCCCGCCTTGAGGTTGGTTATGCCGACCGGTATTCTTTTTGGCTGGTGAATGATGATCTGGAAGATGCCGTGTCGCGCATGACTGCCATCATTCTTGCCGAGAGCTGCCGAAAAAGTTCTTTCGAAGTCAGTCCGTTGGATTAGACCGCTACAAATTCAACAACTCCTGAATCGCTTTGACCTCAAAGACCTGAATCCGTGAGTTACCCTGATCGACAACATAGAGGTGCTGGAATTGGCGGTCGAAGGCCAAACCATCTCCGCTCGAAATCGGCTGGCTGGAAGTGAAGATCCCCACCATTTTTTCTTTATGGAAGACAATAATCTCTCCCGCATCCTCGTTCAGTATATAAAACAATCCCCGGCCATCAAAGGCGATGCCTTCGATATCACCGTCGAGAAACCGATGGAATTTGTTTTCCACATCGGTGTGTGGGGGAACATCATCAAGACTTGCTTCAAGTTGCGGGTCGAGGTCGAACACCCCGGAGTGCGGCAGGTGGCCCAGGTGCTTGCCTCGCAGATCATAAATCTGCACCCTTTTGTTTTCTTCATCCGCCACAAAAAGCCGTCCTCGATGGATGGCCATGGACTCGGGTTCGTTCAAGTCGGAACCGGGGGCACCACTTTTTCCGAATTGGTAGAGGTACTCGCCACCCCGGGAAAAAACCTGAACATTGTTGCGTTGTTTGTCGGCGATATAAACCAGGTCCAGCTGGTCGATGGTGATTCCCTGGGGCTCCAGAAACTGCCCCTCCGCAGTTCCCTTTTGGCCAAAACAACGCAGAAAGTTACCTTCAAGATCGAAAATCTGGACCCGGGTTTGATCCTGATCAACAACGTAGAGCTCATCCCTGGAATTGATGGCCAGGCCAATAACTTCATTGGTGAATTCACCATCGGCGGTGCCTTGCCGGCCAATTTCCGCCACCAGATGGCCTTCAGTGTTGAAGACCTTCACAGCATAAATATCGGAGACGTAAATCCGTCCCGCCTCATCCACCACCACCGAGTCGATGTTTTGCAATTCTTGATTGGTGATCATTTGCACGGGTGAGATCTCCGCGTGAACAATCCTCTCTTTGGTGCAACCGCTCACCAGTGCCATCACCACGGTGCAAGCCACAGCCAGGGCGCTCAGGATATTCATTTTCCGATGTTGTTTTGTCATCGATCCTTCTCCATCAGGAGGTGAAGTTAAAACAATCCAAATACACCATTAGGCGTGTATCCCAACCAGCGCATCCAGGTTTCGCCCCAGATAATGATCATGACCCAGGAAACAACCAGCATGGTGATGCCGAATTTGGCAGTGTCGCTCCAGCTGTATTGATCGGTCACATAGAGCAGAGCGGCGGGTTTGCTGTTGAACGGCAAGGCGTAGACATGTTCGATAAGCAGGGCCACCGGCAAAGCCAGACTGAGGATGGGAAAACCAAATTTTTGCGCCGTGCCGATGGCAATGGGGACAAAAACCAGCGTGCGCATGGTCTTGGACTGGAACACCAGGGAGCTGAAAATCATGCTCCCGGTCAAGGTGAGAAAGAGCACCCAGAAGGGAGTATTGTCCGAGAAGCCCAGGGCGTCGAAAGCGGCGTCCACAGCAATGTTGGGCAGGTCGGTGGTTTTGAAACCGGCTCCCAGAGTATAGGCGCCGGCGGAGAAGAGCAGCAGATGCCAGGGAATGTCCACGTCATTCCATTTGACCACCCCGATGCCGGGCATCAGGGCGATGATGGCGCCCAGAAAAGCCACTGCTGTTTTGCTGATCCCATGGTAGGAATCGGTCATCCACATGGCCAGCACGGCCACAAAAATCGCTACGGCCTTGACCTCTTCGGTCTTGACTTTCCCCATGGCGGTCAGCTCTTCGCGGAGGCGCTTGAGCCCACCTTCGATCTGGGGAACCGACTCTTCTTTGGTCAGGCGAAAGAAGACTTTGGAACCGATAAACCAGCCGAGGAAGATGTTGATCAGAGCCAGGGGTAAGGCAAGTTCCATCCAGCGATAAAACTCAAAGTCCTTCTCCCACATCATGGCCCCGGCGATGAGGGCACCTGCCAGCAGGTTGGCTCCGGATCCGGTGATGAAGCCACCGGCTCCCACATTGATTTGAAACAGGTTCTGCAGCACAAGATTGCGCCCAAAATTATTCTTGTTCTCGCCCCCGGTGGCCCCGAAAACCGCCGCCACAACCATAAAGATCGGCAACAGGATGGTGGCCTTGGCCGTGGTGGCCGAAATGAACATGGACAGCACAACATTGATGGCAATAAAGCTGAACAAGATAGAAGTGACACTCTTGCCGAAGCGAACAATGAACCAGAGGGCAAAACGTTTTGCCGCCGCGGTTTTGACCAGCATGCTGGCGAGGATGAAAGACAAAATATTGAGCCACATCACCGGGTGACCCAACTGGGCGTAGGCTTCTTTTTCAGGTGTCACACCCGTCAGGACCAGGGAAATGATGACCATGAGGGAGGTCAGGTAGTTGGGGATGGCTTCGGTGATCCACAGAACAATGGCGCTGGCAAAGATGGCGAGCATGGCCACATTGGTGCGGGAAAACTCCACTGTGCCCAGTTCCTGGAAGCGTTCGGCGGCTCGTTTGCCCAGGATGGTCGGGTCGATGTTTTCCAGGAATGGGATTTTTATCACTAGTAGCAGCAAGAGGAAGGTTAGGATGGCTAAAGGGCCGCCGACTTGGGCCATTCGGCGTTCGAATCCGCTTTTTTCTCTTTTGGGGAGTTGTTCTATCCGGTAATTGGCCATGTCCAGAGGGTCATAATCCGGAGATTTCGTCTTTTCAATCAAAAGGTTGTGCCCCTGAAATTGTTGCTGGCGGAAAAAAGGATGGTTTTGCCTTTTATTTAGGTCAATATTGGCCATTAAACCATCGTTTTAAAAAAAATGACACACAATATTGAGTCAGCAACAATTTCCGAGGCACAACCTAAATCTTGCACTCTGGGAGAAATTGTTTATTGTTCTTTGGTTGCTCAAACGCAATGGATGGGTCCGTATATCAACAAACCGCAGAGGAAGACCGCATGACTTATATTCCGCGTAATAAAGTTGTCGACTTGATTCCCAACAAGTTCAAGGCCATCAAGATTGCCGCTCTCGAGGCTCGGCGCCTGAATGAACGCGCCCGCATGTTTGAAGTGACCCTGCCAGGAAAAATCACCACCCTCGCTGTAGAACGTCTGATCGACGGCAAAGTGGAGTGGTACGACCAGAAAGAGCGCGCCCGTGAAATTCGCGCCGCAAAAGAGGCGGAGCAGGAAGAGGAATAAACCATGACCTCTGCTCGCGTTCTTTTGCTGGTTTCCGGCGGAATCGCTGCCTACAAGGCTTGTTTTTTAGCCCGTCTGCTTTTGCAGGCGGGCTTTTC
>JAUUYW010000023.1 GCA_030590265.1 Candidatus Krumholzibacteriia bacterium | reverse complement strand
GGGAATGTTTCAGGTTTCAGCCGATTCCACTGGCTGGAGAGGCACTTTGCAGGGTGGTGGCTTAAAATCAGCTTCGCGATGGAATGGGAATAATGTCAGTGGATTCACCGCCCTTCACGGTGGTTATAGGGCAGGTGGCAATAATGGTATTTTTCACAGTGAAGGTGACGTTGCCTATTTCTGGTCTTCAACGCTCAATATTGACGGCCATCTCTGGATGCGCAATCTGGGAACTGCAGTTGCGACTGTGGGTCGTTTCTTCTTGAGCAAAGAGCACGGTGCCAGCGTCCGATGTATCAAGGATACTTCAGGGAACAACTGATGATGGACGGGCGCTTCTTCAATCACAATGGCCGTAGGCTTGCCTGCCCCGTGACCAGCCTTGGTCCGAATGCGGATCACCACCGGTAAATTCCCCGCCTGACAAGCCTGCAGCCGTGCTGCGTACTTGAAGCTGTGCCCTGGCACCACCCGGTCGTCGTGGTCGGCAGTGGTGATCATGATGGATGGATATTGGGGGCCGGACAAAGATAGGAGAAAGTTGAGTGGTTGTCAGTTTCTCACTCCAGGCTGTATAATATCCTCGAAAACCACCTCCACTTGGTCGCCAAGGAATGCCACCAATGAATCTGCAAGTCATTTTCGAGGACAATCATCTGCTGATTGTGCACAAACCGGCCGGGTTGTTGGCCCAGGGTGATCATTCCGGAACCGTATCCTTGAATGAGGTGGCCAAAGACTATCTGCGGGAAAAATATGACAAACCTGGAAACGTTTACCTTGGGCTGGTGCATCGGCTGGACCGGAATGTTTCCGGGGTGGTTGTATTGGCCAGAACCAGCAAAGCAGCATCCCGTTTGTCCATTGCTTTTCGAGATAAAAAGGTTACAAAAACCTATCGGGCCGTGGTGACGGGGAATCCACCCCAACAGGCCGGTGATCTCAAAGCCTGGCTGGGAGCCAAAGGCGATGCCCGCGGTGTTACCCGTGCTGAAAACAAAACTTTTGACGGGGCACGTGAAAGTTTGTTGCGTTATAGAGTGCTTGCGACCCAGGGAGATTGTTCTCTTTTGGAAATTTTTCCCATCACGGGACGGCGGCACCAGATTCGGGCCCAGCTGGCGTTGGTTGGCTGTCCTTTGCTGGGCGACATCAAATATGGTTCTGCAAAAGGTTTGCCCAACCATCGCATTGCCCTGCATGCTTTCAAATTGGAATTCAACCATCCGGTGGGAGCTGAGCAGGTCAGCTATGAAGCTCCCTTGCCACCTGATTTTCCTTGGCCGCCTGAGGGCCGATGATCGAAAGGAAATTTACAAGATGAAATTACGCACGACCCTGATCTGCCTGGTCCTGCTGCTGGTATTGCCAAGCCTGGTTTTGGCAGAAACAGATGAGGTCGAAAAGGACAAGAAGGACAAACTGCCCAAGATCCCCTGGCAGAGTTATTACGAGGCCATGGCCACGGGCAAGGCCGAGTCCAAACCCATCCTGCTTCACTTCACCACTTCCTGGAACGAGGGAAGCAAAAAGATGACGCTTGAAACATACGGCGACATGAAGGTGGCCCGATATCTGCAAGATCACTTCGCTACCGGTTGGGTTGAAACGGGCAAGCATAAGACTCTGGCCAAGAAGTACCAGGTTAACAGTTTGCCTACGCTGTGGTTTCTGGATTCCAGTGGAAAAACCCTGACCAAAGTTGAGGGAACTCTTGGACCCGAGAAAATGCTTTTGGTGACGGAATTCATCAACACCAAAGCCTACGAATCCACCACCTACGAAGCCTGGAAAGAAAAACGTCTCGCCCGATGAGTGATTTCAACGTCACCATAGTTGGAGGAGGCATTGTCGGTTGCGCCATTGCCGCCGTCTGTGCACGGCTGGGTCTTTCTGCGGTTCTGATCGAAAAAGAAGCAGGTTTGGGTCGAGGAATCACCAGTCGCAACAGCGAAGTCAGTCATGGCGGTATGTATTATCCAACGGGTTCTTTGAAGGCCCGTTTTTGTGTGCCGGGACGCCGCTTGTTGAAAGAATTCTGCACTTCTTCGGGGGTGGGGTACCAAGAGTGTGGAAAGCTCATTGTCGCGGTGCAGCATGACGAGATTTCCCAGCTGGAAAGCCTGTTCGTATTGGGGCAGGCCAACGCAGTGGAGGACCTGGAAATAATTGATGCCGCCCAAGTCACCAAAATGGAGCCTGGTGTTCAGGCCATGGCCGCGTTGTGGTCTCCCCGCACGGGCATCGTGGACGCTGAGGGGGCGACCAAAGCCCTGGCTCAATCCGCCGCCGAGGCCGGAGTTCAGGTCATGACTTCCTCTGTTGTAGATAGTCTTGAGCGCCGGAAAGGAGCCTGGCAAGTGGGAGTGATCCCGGACGGTCAAGGACGTCGTGAAGGCTGGACTCACGCGTCTGATTTTGTAGTGAACGCAGCCGGTCTCACTGCCGATGATGTGGCAGCCATGGCCGGTGTGGATGTCAAGGCCCGCGGGTGGCGCCAGGTTTGGGTCAAAGGAAACTATTTTCGAATCAATCCGGAACATTCCGGACGTATCAACAGTTTGATTTATCCGGTACCGCCCCAGGATCATTCCAGCCTCGGTGTGCATTTGTGTTTGGATCTGGCCGGCCAGTTGCGTTTGGGGCCTGATGTGGAATATCCGGAGCAAGATAATGGCTTTTCTGACAAAGGTCTCGAACCTGAACGCCAGTTGGCGTACCATGTGGATCCAAATCTGGCCGGGAGCTTTTTTCAGAGTGCCCAACAGTATTTGCCCTGGCTGAAGGCTGACGATTTGTCCCCCGACATGAGTGGCTATCGTCCCAAACTGGCGGTTCGTGGTTTTCGGGATTTTGAAGTGGTGCGGGAAAATTCCTCCCTCGAAGGATTGGTCAACCTGATCGGCATCGATTCGCCAGGGCTGACCAGCGCCATGGCTTTGGCCGAACACGTGGGAAAAATGCTGACTGATCGGGACCATTAACTGAGAAACGGAGACTCCCGAGTGCTGATTGTTTTCGCCCTGTCAATTGTTTGCGCCTTGCTCATTATGCCCGCCCTTGGCCGGCGAAATACAGGTGCAAAACCGTTGTTCAAGGGAACAGGTGGACAGTGGAAAAAGAACTATGGTCGCCGTTCTTTTCTCAAGCTGGGAATCGCCCTGGCAGGTGCCGGTCTCCTGGCCTACTCGGGTGCGGACGAAGCCATCGAAGGGCTGCATTCAGGCACAATCCGCAACAAAGTTAGTGACAACCTGTCCCAGGTTTTCAAATTTGGTGGCGAGCGCTTTTGGTTCGGCAACTGGGCCCTGGTCGGTGCCATGGATGCCTGGGTGCGCAGCAACTCTTTCACCCGCTGGGGGAGGGCTAATTTTGAGGCCATGGTGGTAGGTTTGCCTGTGTTGTGGACCTTGCAGCGTGGCCTTGGAGCGAACCGCCCATCGTCTGATGATGGCAACCCGCGCTGGCACCCCATGAAGGCCGCCAATTCAGCCTCCGGACACGCCTTCATCGGGGCAGTTCCCTGGCTGACCCTGGCCAAAAGGCACAACCTGATGCCCGTGCGCCAGGGCGCCCGCTTCGCTTCGGTCCTGACCGGCTGGTCCCGGCTCAATGATCGAAAACATTACCTTTCCCAGATCATTCTGGGTTGGACCATAGCCTGGAACGCCGTCTCGGCCGTGGCCGATGATGAACTGGAAAAATTGCCGCCCGTCGCCCTTCCTGAAATTTCAGAAGAGGATTGAGAACATCATGAACATTCACAAAATTTCCCAAACTGTTTTTCTCCTGGGAATGATGCTGTTATGGACCGGCTCCACATTGGCGGGTGGAATTGGCGGAGTTCCGGCGGTGCAGAGCCAAGCCCTGCAGCAGGTCCAACTGAGGTCTTTTCCAGCTCTGGATACTTCCCTTTTGGCCGAGGAAGACATCCTTCGGGATGAAGAAGGCCTGCCATTTCGTTTTGCCGTGGCCCAGGATGTGCAACTCACTCCCGACAACAGCGGAACCTGGGAGACCATGAATGATGGCCGGCTGCTTTGGCGCCACCGATTTGCCTGTCCGGAAGCTCTTTCCCTCAACCTGGGTTTCATCAGCTACCACCTTCCCCCGAGTGCAACCCTGTTGATGTATGCTGCCGATGGCACAGGCCCTGTATTCCATTTTGACTCCGATGACAACCGTTCCAGCGGTCAATTGTGGACGCCCATCCTGCTGACCAGCGAATTGGTCATCGAATTGGAAATGGCCCCTGCGGATCGCCAAAAAGTAAGTCTGGAGCTGGGCCGGGTGAGCTGCGGCTACCGTGGTTTTGGAGAAGATTTTTCCGACAAAAGTGGTGCCTGCAATATTGATGTCATTTGTGATGAAGGTGATGACTGGCGTGATGATATTGCCAGTATCGGCATGTACAGTGTGGGTGGTATCCAACGTTGCTCAGGAGTTTTGGTCAACAATACGGACGAGGACGAAAGGCCGCTGTTTTTGACCGCCAACCATTGTCCGGTCAGTGCGAGCAATGTGGTCACCATGGTTGTTTACTGGAACTACGAAAGTCCGACCTGTGGTCAGCATGGTGGTGGAACCTTGACCGAGTTCAATCATGGCAGTGAACTGCTGGCTGCCAGTCCCACTTCTGATTTCAAGCTGGTGGAATTGGATGAAAGTCCTGATGCAGTTTTTGGTGTGACCTACGCCGGGTGGGATCGCTCCAACACTGTGCCGACCAGTGCCGTGGGTATTCATCATCCAAGTACGGATGAAAAGAGCATCAGTTTTGAAGACGATCCCCTGACCATCACCACTTATCTAGAGAATCCGGTTCCAGGAAACGGCACACACCTGCGGGTTACGGATTGGGATTTGGGCACCACCGAAGGCGGCTCCAGCGGGTCACCCATTTTCAATGCTGACCATCGAATTGTCGGTCAGCTACACGGTGGCTGGGCGGCCTGTGGCAACGACCTATCTGATTGGTACGGCCGAATTTTCATCTCTTGGGAAGGAGACGGCACACCCGAAACCCGATTGCGGGATTACCTGGATCCAGCCGGAACCGGAGTCATGTTTTTGAGTCGATTGGGAGTGGTGGATCCTGAGCCCGAACCCCTGCCGCCCGGTGAATTGGACCTTTATTTGGCCTCGGCAACTCCAAACCCTTTCATCGTGACGGTGGAGCTGATCTACTACCTGAACCAAGCCGAAACGGTGCGGGCCAGGGTGTTCAACATCAAAGGCTATTTGGTTAGTGACCTCGGAGAGTTTGCTGGAAATGGCGGGGAAAATTCTTTAGTCTGGAACGGCTTGGATGACAATGGCCGACCGACCCCAGCTGGTTTGTATCTGTTCTATCTGGAAGCTGGCGATAGAACAGCCAAAGGACAGGTGATACGGTTGAGGTAATCCCTCATCAATCATCCGCCACCGATAAATACGCCAACAGCGCTTCAATATCTTTTGCCGTCAAAGGCATGATGTACTTGTCCATGCGTTTGTTGGTCCGCTTGCCGCTTTGATAGTCGCCAATCTGGACCCGCAAATATTCCGTATACTGGCCCACCAATTGGGGCGTTGAACCCCTGCCCAAACCATCTTTTCCATGGCACTTGGTACACTGGGTGGAGAAAATTTCCTGCCCCTTTTCAACATCCCCGTCAAAGCGAGCCACATTGAAAACCTGCCGGGCAGTTTGAAGCTTTTCCAATGAACTGGTCTCGGGTGTAAAATCCGGCATGATGGTCAGAAGTTTCAGCTCGGCCAGGTAAATGGATATATCCAGCAAATCGGTAGCCGAGATCTCCCGATCCGTGGCATACATGGACATGGCCACGCTGTTGCGTTCCTGGATCTTGAACTGATGCAGCTGCTTGGCCAGGTATTTGGCGGGCAATCCGGCCAGACGCGGGTATTCTCCATCGCCACCACCCTGGCCATATTCACCATGGCATCCTGCACACAATTCGTTGATCTCTTCGCCATTATCAGGGTCGTAGTCATGGGTTTTGGGGTTGGGATATTCGGCCTGGGTCGGGTTTGCAACCATTGCAAAAAAAACCATCACAACCATAGCAGCAATTGAGGTCCGGAATGGGCATATCGGTAGATTCACTTTTTTATTATCTCCGTCAATTTTGAAATGTTATTTCAACATGATCATGCGGCCGGAACCGCGCCCGCCTGGAGTTTCCAGATGATAAAGATAAACACTAGTGAGAGCCGCTGCACCTCAATTTTACTTGCCACGCCATGGAATGGTTTTCAAACCTCCCACAGTCTCAAAGTTGCTGGAAAAAAAGGGAGTGCATTGCCCTAGTGGGAAAAATTATTCTTGCCGTTGTGCACATATGTGCTTAACTAATAATAAGAATCCAAAGGAGAGCCCTGATGCCGAGCCCAAAAAAAAATTGATTTGACCCCTGCCTTTCCTCGTTATTCGACTTCATGCTGGTGGGTTAGGGTATGTATCTGGGGATTGAAGTTGGTGAAATACACATCAAGAAAACTTCTGATTCGAGGCCGTGATTACGGACATATGTTCAATAATGTCTGTGCTGTGGACTTGGATCAAAGCCCTAACTGCGAATCATCGAATCTTGTTGATCTAGCTGGAAGGCATGTTCATGGGAACTGCTTTTATCACAATCATAGTCGCCATAGGAGGTAAAGAAATGCCAAGAGGAGACAAAAGAGGCCCCAATGGGATGGGGTCACTCACTGGCCGTGGATTGGGTTACTGCGCCGGGTTCGATGGGCCAGGATTCAGGTCGGACTCACCCCCTCGGGGTGGAGCGGGGTTCGGATATGGGAGAGGTCGGGGTTTTGGTCGAGGAAGGGGATATCGTAATTATTCAGCACAAGGTTTCGATGTTGCCCAGGCCTACGATCCGGGTGCATATCGATCCGACCTGGTTGATGAATTGGCGTCATTAAAAGAGCAGCTCAAGGTCCTTGAGGAGCGGATCGCTGGGTCTCAGGATTAAGACTTAGAACTTTGAGTTCCCAGCAATAAAAGAAACGGAGGCATCATGCCTGGTGGTAAAGGAATGGGCGGCGGCCAAGGTGGCGGTGGAATGGGATCTTTTGGCGGCGGCGGCGGTCGAAACAAAGGGGGTGCATTCGGAGCCGGCGGCTTTTGTGTGTGCGCGGGATGCGGAAAGAAAGTTCCCCACGAACGGGGTTTGAAGTGCACCAAACTGAAATGTCCTGAATGTGGGCGGACAATGATACGTGAAGAACTGCTCAACAAGTCCAAGACGTAAAGGCAGACATAGTACGGGAATGACGACCATCAAGGAGGCCTTGGAGGCCTATCGGAATGGTGAGCTGTAGAAATTTCAAAGGATTTGATCCATGGAGACAATGAGATTGGCGGTTGCGACCGATTGTGGTGAGTGTTTTATGGGCAGACATTTCGGTGATGCCGAGTTCTACGAGATCTTCGAAATTTCGGGATCCGGATACGAGTATGTCGGTCGGGTGACCAATAATTTGGATGAAGAGGAAGGCCATGCGGACCCCAAAAAAGCCAAAGGAATTGTAGGACTCCTTGTTGAACAGGGAGTTCAGGTGACCATAGCCAAGGTCTTCGGACCGAACATCATGCGAATCAAAAAGCACTTCGTCTGCGTTTTGGCCTCCCACGACAAGATCAGTGACGGTCTCGATATGCTGGTGGGGCGCTATCCGAAGATTGTGGCGGAGCACGGTGTGGGTGGTGAAAGAGGTTTCCTGGATTGGCGTGACGGTTGATCCGAGGCCGCCCTGGGAAGGAGCATTCGTGAGCAGCGTCTTTAGCCAAACCTTGAGTATCACGGGTTTCGTGTTCGTGATGATGCTGGTGATTGAGTATGCAAACGTCTTTACCAGAGGCTTGTGGCAGGATGGCCTGGCCCGGAATCGCTGGAAACAATACCTGGTGGCAGCATTGTTGGGAGTGACTCCTGGTTGCCTGGGCGCCTTCATGGTTGTGGGGATGTATACTCACCGTTTGTTTTCCCTTGGCGCTCTGGTTACTGCCATGATCGCCACCAGTGGAGACGAGGCTTTCGTGATGTTGGCGGTGATGCCACGGCAAGCGGTCCTGTTGAGCCTTGCATTGCTGATCTTGGGAATCCTCGCCAGAGCCCTCACCGATGTCTTCGCTCGCGATCGGAGCAGCAGATGCATCGGTCTTCAGGTCCACGACAATGAGCAATGCCGGTGCTTCAGCCACGGGCGGATCATGCATCAGCTCAAAGAGATGACTCTGGTGCGTGGGGTGTTGATGACAATTCTGGTTGCCTTGATCGTCGTGGTGGGTAGCGGTCGGATAGGGCCCGGCGAATGGAACTGGATCCGGCTGACGATCATGACCCTGACAATCGTTTCCTTGTTCATCGTCAGCACGGTTCCAGAGCATTTCCTGGCGCATCACCTCTGGCAGCACGTAGCAAGGCAGCATCTGCCACGAATATTTGCCTGGACCTTCAGTACTCTCTTACTCATGCACGTGCTGACTGAGAACCTCCATCTGGAGGGCCTCATCCGCGAAAGTCTTTGGGTCGTCTTGGTGATAGCTTGTTTGGTGGGCCTGATACCCGAATCCGGACCCCATCTGGTTTTCTTGACACTTTATGTCCAGGGTTCCGTGCCGCTGAGTATTCTTCTAGCCAGTTCGGTGGTTCAGGACGGCCACGGCATGTTGCCACTTTTAGCACACTCTAGGCGAAGTTTCATGCAAGTGAAATTTATCAATTTTGTGATTGGACTGGGTATTGGGACGCTCGGTCTTTTGTTTGGATACTGACCGGCAATTCGATCCAGATCCAGCTCCGAGATCTGCCATCGCAGAGAAGGGAAGACGGAATGATAGTTTATGGACCAGTGCCATCGCGGCGTCTAGGCAGGAGCCTGGGCATCAACAATATTCCACCGAAAACGTGCACCTATGCATGTGCCTATTGCCAAGTCGGTAACACACTTGACATGCAGGTCAAGCGGCGGGAGTTCTATAATCCGGAGGAAATCATCGGTGCTGTGGGCAATCGCCTGCAAGAAGTTGAGCGGAACGGGGAAGCTGTCGATTTTCTGAGTTTTGTACCCGAAGGCGAGCCGACCCTGGATATACACCTTGGGAGGGTGATCAAGCTTTTGCGGACATTCGAGTTGCCCGTCGCAGTGATTACGAATGCTTCACTCCTGAGTTTACCGGATGTCCGGCAGGAATTGGCAACGGCCGACTGGGTGTCCCTGAAGGTGGACACGGTGGATGAGGATGCCTGGCACCGGCTGAATCGACCCCACAAAAAACTGAACCTGTCTGATATTCTAGAGGGTTTAGTGGTCTTCCGGAGCATGTTCCACGGAACCCTCGTGACCGAAACGATGCTGGTAGCCGATGTGAACGACACGGTGCACCATGCAGCGGACACGGCGGTTTTTCTGTCTCGTCTCAAGCCAGACAAGGCCTACTTGGCGGTCCCAACAAGGCCGCCCGCCAGATCGTGGGTTAGAGCGCCGAGCAGTGAAAGGTTGGTAGGCTGCTACGCCGCCTTCGCAAAGCAGTTAGGCGGCGTGGAATACTTGATGGGGTACGAAGGGAATACTTTTTCAACGGCGGGCGACCCTCGGGAGAATCTGCTCGGAGTGACGGCTGTCCATCCCATGCGTGCTGAGGCGGTCACAGAATTGTTGGACAGTGTAGGAGAATCCTGGACCATTGTGGAGGAACTACTTCGCGACGGTTACCTGCGTGAGGTTGACTATGCCGGATATAAATATTACCTGCACCGGCTGCGAGGGAATTGAAAAGTTCGAGAGCTTTTGGCGGAATGGGAAAGGAAATGGCATGGGGTTGTACGGCTCTGGTGGTGACAACGTTAGGTTCAACTTTGTCTGTGGTTTGATGCATGGTGTTTTCTACCGGGCGGGGATGGCTTTCTCCGAGCCCACGAGTGTGCTGCCGGTGTTTCTGAGTCACTTCACGGGATCGCTTACCATGATTGGAGTATTTTCAGCCTTGATACAAGGTGGAGGTGTGTTGCCCATGTTGTTTGTGGCAAACCGGCTGGAAAGAGCTCGTCGGAAGAAGCCTATTCTGTTAGTGGCAATCTGGGTTAGAGCAGCAGCTTGGGGTGTTCTAGGGGTCCTGGTTTTTTTATGGCGGGACGGTGACACTACTCTGGTTCTGATGGCTCTGTTGGTGCTTCTGTTTATTTTCTCGTTTGCCGGCGGAGTGGCTGCGGTACCATTCAACGATCTCTGGGGAAAGACCCTGCCTGCCACCTTGCGGGGTAGGTTTTTTGGCCACCGCCAGCTATGGGGTGGAGTATTGGCCCTGGGATCAGCTTATGTGGTGAAGCGTGTGTTGGGTGATCCGGAACTTGTTTTCCCCAACAATTACGGAGTTCTGTTTCTGTTCTCCTTCGGCTTCCTCGTGATTTCCTATGTTGCTTTGAGCAGCGTTCGGGAACCCGAAGGCGACATCCTCGAATCACCGCGGAAACTGTCCGTCTTTCTTTTTCAATCTCTACGACTGATCAGAGAAGACCGTGATTTTTGCCGGTTTCTGTTGAGCCGCCTTGGCATAGGTTTCGGAACTTTTGCGCTGCCGTTCTATGTTCTGTACGGGCAACGGGAGCTGCATTTGCCGACCGAAATGATTGGGCTTCTGGTGGGGGCGCAAGTGGCTGGGGCGATCTTGTCCAACGTCATTTGGGCTGAACTCAGTGACCGCGTGGGCAATCGGATCGTCATCAGGCTGACTGGGTTGGTTGCCGTGTTGATTCCAGTGCTGACCTTGATTACCTCGTATGTCCCCGGCTCGACACTGCTGGTAGTGGTGTTTGCCCTTATAGGTGCCCAGATAAGTGGTACCGGAATCGGATTCAGCAATTACCTGCTGGAAATTGCCCCAGTCACCTTGCGGCCTGCCTATATCGGCATTGCTGGGACCATGGCTGGTATGTCATTTCTCCTGCCCATCGCAGGAGGTTTCGTAGTTGACCTGTGGGGATTTCAGGCGGCTTTTTTGGCAACTGCGGTGGTGGTGGCGGGCGGTTTTGTTTGTTCCTTGACCTTAAGGTGCATCAGGAATTCTGATGGGAATGCTCAGAAGAGCGGGGGCCAATCTAGGGTGTAAAGATAAAATGCCCGTGGAAGCGGGCACGAAAGGAGACGACCATGTTGGATCTTCGAAACCCGTATATCTTCGCTCCAATCAAGACAGGCTATGGTGGTGGCAACGGAGAGGTCACACCGCGACACTTAGCTTACTACCGGAAACGATCCCGACATGTTGGCGCGGTGATTCCGGAACCGTTTTATCTCGCATCGGAATTGCGGGAGCTTCCCACCCAGATGGGAATCGATGGCGAAAGCAAAATTCCCGGTCTCAGGAATCTGACTGATGAGATCCACGGTGGCGGGGCGATGGCCATTGCCCATCTGAATCACCCTGGCCGTATGGCAAATCCGAAGATCCCCGGAAACGTATTTCTCTCAGCCACGGATCGAGCCTGTGAAACGGGTGGTGAACCACCCACGAGGATGGGGAAACCCGAGATGGAGGAGGTAGTGGATCTCTTCGTCGCTGCAGCGCGAACTGCTGCAGACTCGGGGTTCGACGCTCTGGAATTGCAACTCGGCCACGGGTATCTGCTAGGCCAGTTTCTTTCACCCATGGTCAACGATCGTGACGATGATTTTGGGGGAGATTTCACAGGCAGATCCCGTTTTCCCTTGCAGGTGGTGGATGCAGTGCGACAGGAAGTGGATTTGCCACTGTTGGTGCGGGTCAGCGGGGCGGAGATGATAAAAGGCGGTATTGAGATTGAGGAGTCCGTGGCTCTTGCGCGCGAGTTAAAATCACGTGATGTAGCTGCGGTTCACGTCTCAGCTGGCACGGTGTGTAGCACTCCTCCCTGGTTTTTTCAACATATGTTCGTCCCGGTCGGGAAGACATGGGACATGGCCGAGCGCATCCATCGCGAGACGGGAGTCAGAGTCGTGGCCGTCGGGAGGATCAGCGACATAGCCACAGCACGGCAACTCGAGAACCGATTCGCAGGCGGTTTCCTGGCCGTGGGCCGAGCCCTTGTAGCGGATCCTGATTTCGTGGGCAAGGTGTTGGGCCAGCTTGAAGGACCAGTGCGACCGTGCTTGGCCTGCGCCGAGGGTTGTCTCGGGGGTGTCAAATCTGGCCGCGGATTGCAATGCCTGGTCAATCCCGAGGTTGGTCACGAACTGGTGATTGTCAAATCTGCCAAAACCAGGCGCAGGGTAGCGGTTGTCGGAGGCGGATTGGCAGGGATGCAGGCGTCGATCACCCTGAACGATCGGGGTCATAAGGTTGATCTCTTCGAAACTGAAAGACTGGGTGGTCAGTTCAATCTCGCGCCGTTGACCCCACACAAGCATTCCATGGAGCGGCTTGTTCCCTTCTTTCTCGAAGAACTTGAGCTAAGAGACATCCGTCTTATCGACAAGCGTGCTGTGGCCTCCGATGTCCTTGGCTACGATGCGGTAGTTGTGGCAACCGGTTCGCGACCCCGGGTTCCACCGATACCCGGCCTGGAGGAATATCGTTTGGCTGACATTCTGGCTGATGAGGAACTGCCCCGGGATCAGAATGTCCTCATCATCGGGGGTGGATTGATCGGAGTGGATATAGCCACGGCGCTCATTCCGCGTGGCAACAGGGTCACCATCGTTAAGCGTACTACCGATTTCGGAGAGGACATGGAGTTGATCGCCAAGAAGTTGTCCCTCAAGATTATGAAGGACAGCGGGGTCAGGTTCAGTGACCGCACTCATGTTCAGCGGGTGGAAGGACGGACAGTCTACGCCTGGCGCAATGAACAGCCGGTTGTATTTGAAAATATCAATCTGATCGTTGTCTCCACGGGGATGGCAAGTGTCGATGACCTGGCCCACGAATTGGACGGGGGAGTGCCGGTCTGGTTGGTCGGTGATGCAAAGCAGGTAGGCAACGCCCAAGACGCCATCGCGGATGCCTACCTCACCTGCCGTGATATTTAGTGAAGTCTAAAACTGTTATTTCAACATGATCATGCGGCCGGAACCGCGCCCGCCTGGGGCTTCCAGAAGATAAAGATAAACCCCACCGGGTGCCGCTGCACCCATATTATTCTGTCCACGCCATTGCACCGTGTTCAAACCCTCCACAGCCTCGAAGCCACTGGAATAAACCAGACGTCCCTTCACATCATAAATGGCCAACCGGGCCTCACCGGCCTGGCTGTTGGAAAAACTGATTTCCGTAGCCGGATTGAATGGGTTGGGGTGGTTGCCAAGAATTTGAAAAGCAACAACCGGGGTTGCGCCGGTATCACTGAGGTTGTCCTCGTCGATGGCCCATTGATCGCCCGCAACGGTGTAGGTGGCCTGGCCGTCGGTGATGATGGTGACGTGTCCATCGACCACGCGCAAATCCTGGCTGCTCAAGGTACCGCCATCACCTTCTTCGGTCTGGTAAACGAAACTGCCGTATTGAACCAGACGATCGAGAACCACCTGGTGAGGATGTCCATAGCCGTTGGCGCCAACCGAAATCACCGAGACTTCAGCCTGCACTTCTTGCAGGAACGTGGGGTTGCTGCTGGTGTAACTGCCGTGATGGTTCACATGGTACACGTCCAGGTCCCCGGCCAGGGGAGCGACACTGGATTCGATATCTTCGGAACTGCTTCCGTTGCCTCCGGTCAGGTCGCCAGCCTGAAAATAATCGAAGCCGCCGTACTCAACCAGAAGACAAACGTCGTATTCATTTTCCCGGGAACTGTTGTTGTAGGGGGATGGAAGCTGGTCGTTGCTGTTGAGGGCGATGCAGGTCACGGTCACACCTTCGCCCAGGTTGATGACTTGATTCGGTGTGAGAGTTTGCCGTTGGGCGGCCACTGCGTTGGCGTAGTTGTTATAGGTGATGGTGGTGTAACTCCAGCCACGATCGAGCACGGCTTCGCGCACGGGAATTTGCTGGATGACTTCATCGAGACCACCGATATGATCGGCGTGGTAGTGGCTGGCCACCATGGAGTCGAGAGTATCAACCCCCACTGATTGCAGGAATGGCACGATGATGGAATTACCCCGCCCGTCCTTGCCGCCATCAAAGAGGAGAGTCTGGCCGCTGGGAGACTGGATCAAGGTGGAGTCACCCTGGCCCACGTCGATCACCGTGATGATCAAATCACCATCAGCATAGACATTGGATCCGACAAAGGTTGTCGCGATGAGGAATAAGGCCGTGCAGAGCACAAACCGAGCTACGCGGGAGGGCGCAGAGTGCATGGAAATACCATCCGTTTGGGTCCAATGATTGCTTCTTCTGATATTATAACAAAAAATACACCATAATGACAGGGCTGGTTGCAGGCTCCAGTAATTTTATAGTGAAATCAGAGTGATTTTGTGGTAGTTATATTCGAAAGCAATTGACAGCTTAGTTAGTCATAAAGTTGGCAATGAAGTTATTGAGACTTCGATGAAGCTGTGTGTGATGTGTTGTTTTGGGCTTCGAAAAAGAGCTCAATGGGGTTCCAAAGGAAGGTGCAAACCATGGCAAAAATTTGTGTCATTGGTGCGGGTTTCGCAGGGCATACAGCTGCTCTCTACCTGGGTGACAAACTGGGGCGAAATCATGAAGTGACGGTGATCAACCGGTCTGAAAAATTTGTCTACATTCCTTCTCTGGTTTGGGTGGGCATCGACCGGATGGATGTGGAAAAAACCCAGTTTGATCTGCAAACGGTTTACAACAAATTCAATGTCAAATTCATTGCCGGCAAAGCCACCGAAGTGCATCCCGACGGGCAGTATGTGGTTGCCGAACCCAACGGTGCCAGTGAACCGGTGCAAATCGACTATGACTACCTGCTCATTGCCACGGGTCCGAAATTGGATTTCGAAGCCACGCCGGGCCTTGGCCCTGCCACCGGCAATACCTGGTCCATCTGTTCTCCGCCTCATGCGGTGGAGGCCAAAGGAAAATATCTCGAGTCGGTGGCCCGCATGGAAAAGGGCGAACGGCAACGCATCGTCATCGGCACCGGTCATGGCGCGGCCACCTGCCAGGGTGCGGCCCTGGAATACATCACCAATGTGCACAAGGATCTGGTGCGGCGGGGTGTGCGGGACAAATGTGAGCTTACATATCTTTCCAACGAACCTGAAGTTGGAGATTTCGGCATCCGGGGTCTGAGTGTTCCTTTCAAAGGGAAAATGACCACTGCCGGTGAATTCATCGGCGCCGTTTTCAAGGACTACGATATCACTCCCCAAGTAGGACGGGGTGTCACCAGTGTGGAAAAAGACATCATCAACTGGGAAGACATGGAGGGCAACAGCGGCAGCACCGGTTACGACTACGCCATGTTGATTCCAAAATTCATGGGCCAGCCCCTGAAATTTGTGGGTGCCGACGGTGAAGATGTGGCTGACAAAATTATCAATCCCGTCAATGGCATGGTGACTGTGGATGGTATTTACGGATTGAAGTACGAAGATCTGGAAAAGAACCCTGATGCCTGGCCCGCCGTCTATCAGAACCCCAACTACACCAACATTTTTGCTGCGGGTATTGCTTTTGCTCCTCCGGGCCCTATTTCCCGTCCCCACATGAACCCCAACGGTGTGCCCATGAGTCCTGCTCCGCCACGCACGGGCATGGTCTCGGGTATTATTGGCCGGGTGGTGGCTTTGAACATTGTGGATCTGGTTAAAAAAGGCCGCATGACGCACAGTGAGCGCATGACGGAAATGGCCGCCGCCTGCATCGCCTCCATGGGCGACAGTTTGTGGGATGGCTCCGCCGCCGTGATCATGGTTTACCCGGTGGTGCCCGATAACCGCAAGTACCCCAATGAGCAGGGACGGGATCAGTTTGTGACCCACATGGAAATGGGATTGGCCGGGGCCTGGATGAAGCGCATGATCCATACCACCTTCATGCACAAACTTCAGGGTCGTATCGGCTGGAAAATCATTCCTGAGTAGGCCGAATATCAGGCAATCATTCCGGGTATTGCCCGGTGAAAATACGAGAGGTTGGGAAATGGAAATCACGAAGAAAGACAAGGCGATGATGAACAACAAGTTCATCCAGTTTTTTCGGTTCATTGTCTTGAATCTGAAAATTCTCAAAGCGGTGGATCACAGCAAACGGTCTTAGGACTGATGCCCAGACAAAAAACGGCGGCCTCCTTCGGGAAGCCGCCGTTCATCTAGAAATCGACTGGAAATCAACTAGAAATCACCCAGAATCAACCGCCGAAGTTGGCCGCGGCGAATTCCCAGTTAACCACATTCCACCAAGCCTCGATATAGGCCGGACGGGCGTTGCGTTTGTCCACGTAGTAGGCGTGTTCCCAAACGTCGATGGTCAGGACAGGCGTATCGTCGGTGGTCAGCACGGTGCCGGCGTTGCTTGTGTTGACGATGGCCAGATTGCCGTCGGACTTCTTGACCAGCCAGGTCCAGCCACTGCCGAAGTTGGTGGCGGCGGACTTGCTGAAGGCATCCTTGAATTCGGCAAAAGAACCGAAGGCATCGTTGATGGCGTTGGCCAGGGAACCTGTGGGTTCGCCACCACCCTGGGGGCTCAGGCCGGTGAAGTAGAAGGTATGGTTCCAGATCTGGGCCGCGTTGTTGAAGACGCCGCCGGCTGGAGCTTTTTTTATGATATCCTCAAGGCTCAAGGCTTCAAATTCGGTGCCCGGGATGAGGTTGTTCAGGTTGGCCACGTAGGCAGCATGGTGTTTGCCGTAATGGTATTCGAGTGTTTCAGCCGAGATATGGGGCTCCAGGGCATTTTTCTCAAAAGTTAGTTGGGGAAGTTCATGGGCCATGATGGCGCCTCCTTTTTTGCAGATTTGCGGCCATAAAGCCGCATTGTTTACCATACACTGGCCTATATCATAGCATTGAATTTTAGAACGGCAATCAATTACCGGAAAGGTGCTCAGCCGGTTGTCAGAGCTAATATTCAGCCCACAAGGGCCGTTTTTGATGTACAATGGGGTTTCAAGGTTTCATCGACAATGCCCTTGACTAGCCAATCCGCCAGAAAGACCATCCCTACCAAAGGTCGGGCAATGAGCAAGCACATCATTCTGATAATATTGGCTGCTGCCTTTCACTGTTTCGGCGGCGCTGTTGCTATCTGTTCAGGTGCAGAAGTTCTTCTAGATGGTTCCGAAGGTCCTCTCGGAGAATGGCCGCAATTTGTCCCCATCGGATTCATCACCGCTCCGCATCCCGACAACCCAGCATATCAAACCCATCTTTATGGCGATTGGGGCGGTATCGTGGGCGAGGAGTTCATCTTCTTGCAGGATGACAAGATCAAGCTGCTGTATCATAGCTACCACGAAACGTACCTTACGGAGCGGATCCACGAAGAGGATCTATTGGCCGATTGGGCCCTTGGGTATGATGCGATCACCAAGATCAAATTCACCCCCTTGGTCCAGACCGGTGGTCCGTATCCTGGACCTGCCTGGGAACATACAGATACTCCAGGTTATCTGCAGCATCCCATAAATGGTGAACATCTCCTTTATTACGCGGTAAGGCCTGGTACCAGGCAAATGAGACCGGAGTGGGACGGCCTGCCCGGGTCCGAGGGAGCAATCCATGTGGCAAGCAGCGAATCATTTCCTGCCATCGGCAGGCCCTTTGTGCAGACCTATGATAACGCCCTGGAAGCTGAGCTGTGGTGGGAGCGAGGCTGGAACAACAATGGCGTCGTCAAAGGAGGATTGTCGGAGCCGACCCCCGTTTGGGTTCCCCACCTCGGTACCCACGGCAAGGTGAGGCTGTTCTATCGTGGCCTGCATGGATCTCCCAGCTCGTACTGGAACTGGCGGATATCTTATGCCGACAGTGAGGACGGCAAGACGAATTGGATCAAGAATGAGACGCCTACTTTCGATCCTTCCGATCCGGAAAACCCCGCCTACAGGTGGACACTGCCTGCACCGGACGGGTTCAATTTCCGTGGTGCGTGGCAGGCCCATTGCACTGGTGATGTTCGGGCCGACGGTGTGCACATGGTGATGACCGTTTCCAATCAGAACTACGCCCTGGGCGGCCGCATTGCATATTACTGGTCACCGGATTGGGGCGATACCTGGTTCGGTCACCCTGACAATCCCATCCTGGTGGC
>JAUUYW010000212.1 GCA_030590265.1 Candidatus Krumholzibacteriia bacterium | reverse complement strand
CGCCGACAAAGGATATCCCAACCCGGCCCGAACCCTCCTGATCACGACATCGCAGAATTGCGAATATTCAAGTGCAGCAAAAATGGGGGCTCCATGGATACCATGAGTTTTTGGAATGAAGAGATGCGCAATTTCCCCCATGGGGCCGATGGTGTTGCCCTGTGGGTTGTTCGCCGCGAAGGACCTGAACCAACCTCCCCTTTGAAAATTCTCTACGCCTGGGCTACAGGGAAGGCTCGCCTCGACGGCATGGCCGCCCGCCCGCCTTTGAACAGTTTTTTACAGGCCATGGCCCGCAGAAAGGAGGAGTTGGCTCATTGCAAAAAAGATAAGGCTTTGTGGGTTGAGCCACTCATTAATGGGTCAAAAGTTCAGGGATGCATAGGAGTATGGTTTCAAGCGGATGGTCCGTGGCGGGAGGCAGTTTTCCTTTGGTCCCAGCGATTGGCAGCCCGGTTGCTGCCCGTTCTGGATCAATTGGGTTCCATCCCCACCATGGCACCTGGTGGAGGCTTTCCCTGGCAACCTACTTTGTTCCCTTTGTCGGAGTTTGAACTGAAAGCAGGATCGGCTGCCAAAACAATTCCTGAGTCTTTAAAGGTTACGGACAGGAGACGAGCAATCCCAATGCCTCGCCCCATGACCATTGCCGGCATTCCCGGATGTGTTGGGGTGAGCGAAGGGATGAAACAACTGGGTGAGCGATTGGAGGGCATTGCCTCCAGCGGAGTGAATGTTTTATTGAGTGGCGAGAGCGGCACCGGCAAGGAAATTGTCGCCCAGGCTTTGCATACTTGCAGTCCCAGGAAGAGAGGGCCTTTTGTGGGGCAAAATTGTGCAGCCTTGCCGGAGTCTCTTTTTGAAAGCGAACTCTTTGGACACAAGGCCGGTTCTTTCACAGGTGCTCTGGGTGATAAAAAAGGACTGTTGGCCTCAGCCAGCGGAGGAACATTTTTTCTGGATGAAATCGGAGATATGCCGTTGAGTCTTCAAATCAAACTTTTGCGAGTGATGCAGGAAAGAACGGTGCGTCGCATTGGAGATCTGAAAGGAGTAGCAGTTGATTTGCGCTTTGTGGCGGCAACACACAAGGACCTCCAATTGGAGATTGAAGCCGGACGTTTTCGGTTGGATCTGTTTTATCGCTTAAAAGTAGTCCACATGGTGATTCCTCCCTTGCGGCATCGGCCTGAAGATATTCTGCCACTTTTTTCCTTTTTTCTTCAAAAGAACGGACGGAGCATTGAACACATCAACATTTCCGAAGAGGCTTTGCAGCTTTTGCAAGCCTGGCGCTGGCCGGGAAATGTGAGGGAACTGGAAAATGAGGTTATGAGATTAATGGCACTTTATCCCCATGTGGACCGCATCAAACCCAACCACCTTTCCATGGATGTGCAGACAGGGGATGACGGTATGGCCCATCCTTCGGATTTGGGAACCTTGCGCAAATTAGACCAGGCCAACCAGATATTGGAACAGTTCCTCATCCGCAAGGCCATTGCCGCCTCTGATGGCCGCAAGTCTTCGGCTGCCAGACAGTTGGGGCTTTCACGTCAGGGTTTGTACAAAAAAATTGCCCGCTATGGCATGGATGATCTCATAGAAAGCCGGGAGGTGCGGTAAGCCGAATCTCCTGAGAGGAGGAACCTGAGCTTTACACCCACCCGGTGGTCAGGTATTTTGCCTCTCATGAATCAACCAATACAAACAGGCACAAAAAATACCCTTTGGTGGGTGCCGCCCAAAACAACCAATCTGGCCATCCTGGCCGGTTTGCTGGTCACCTTGGGTTTGCCACCCTTGCAGGGGACGGGGATGCTGGTTCCGGTGGGGCTGGCCGTGCTCTTTGTGGCTCTGCGGGATGCGGAAAAACCTGGGCGCCTCTTGTGGATTTTTGCACTGGTGCATCAAACCAGCTTGCTTCATTGGTTGTTCCTTCTGATTCCTGCCAAATCCATTCCCACCCGGGCTCTGGTCCCCATTCAAGCCTCCCTGGCCATTCTTTATGTGGCGGTATTCTATTTTCTGGTGGGTTGGCTGTTTGGCTTGGTTCGTCGGAGGTTTGGTTTCACCTCAGCGATTCTGCTGATGCCTGTGCTTTGGGTCGGCATGGAAGCCTTGCGTGCCAGGGGCGAAATGGCTTTCTCCTGGTGCCTGACTGGCTGCTCCGTGGTTGACGGTCCCCTGATGGGCCTGTTGCGCGCCAGTGGAGAAATTGGAGCCAGTGCCCTGGTTGTCTTTGCTGGGCTTTCCTTGGCCATGCTGTGGCTGCGGTGGCAAGATGGTGTCCAATTCCGACGTCCTGCCTTGATCGCTGTGATTGGAACTGTTGTTCTGGGTTCAGGTCT
Source organism: Candidatus Krumholzibacteriia bacterium (assembly GCA_030590265.1). Lineage (GTDB taxonomy): Bacteria > Krumholzibacteriota > Krumholzibacteriia > LZORAL124-64-63 > LZORAL124-64-63 > LZORAL124-64-63. The sequence goes on along the minus strand of JAUUYW010000212.1, from coordinate 3,768 downwards.
GTTTGTTGGGGCCCGACTGGAACCTCAACTGGTGATTGTCAAATCCCAGACCCAGGACGAAGCGGCCCAAATGCTTCAACAGCCATTGTCCGTAGCCGCCATCCAGGCTGATGTATCTCTTGAGGACAAATGGCAGAAGAGCAAAATCGATTCGACCCGTGTTCCCTACAAGAAATTGACCATGGATGCCGCCGCTGCCGGGGCCGAGTTTGTGGTTTGGGCTGAAACGGCTATTCCAGCTTATCCCCGGTTTAATACCAAGCATCTGAAGTGGGTGCGCCAGGTTATCAAGGAAGCGGGAGTGGCCCTTTACACCGGTTTTCCCGATGCCGAGCGCCTGCCCGACCAAACTCTCAACAAGTACAATTCTTCCGGCCTGTTTTCAGCTGACGGGACACTCTTGGATCGTTACGCCAAATATCACTTGTTACCAATTGGCGAAGCAATGCCTTTTACTTCCCTGTTTCCTGCTTTGGCCAAAATCGATGTGGGGCAGGCAGAGTGGACTCCGGGCCAGCCTCCCCAGCCCATGATGCTGCCTACTGAAAATGGATATTTGCCAATTTCCGGCTTGATATGTTTCGAATCCATCCTGGCCCACCAGGCGCGCGACTCGGTGCGGCGCGGCAGTCGGTGCCTGATTATCCTGACCAATGATGGCTGGTTTGGCCAAACCGCAGGTCCGCGTCAGCACACCAAAATGGCCCTGTTGCGGGCTGCGGAATGCTCCGTGCCTTTAATCCGCTGTGCGAACAACGGCATCAGCCTGATTTGTGATAGTCAGGGTGAAGTTTTGGCGGAACTTGGGTTGGGCAAACAGGGCTTCGTGCAAGCAGAAATCACGCCGGGCAGCGGGCGCACTGCCTATGTGCGCTGGGGCGCCTGGCCATTGTTCTGGTTTTTGCTGCTTTGGTCAGCCATGTCCTTGAGCGGGCGACGGTTTTGGAGATGACCCATGCTTGAAGGCAACCGACATGTTTTTTCCTATTGCCCCCATTGCCGAGCCAAAATGGTCCGGCGCCTTGAAGGGGGTGAGGAACGTCCTGCCTGTCCCGATTGCGGGTACGTGCAGTATCTCAACCCTGCACCGGGAACAGCTGTTGTTATTCTCCGGGACGACAAGGTGTGTTTGGTTCAACGCAAATTCGCACCCAAGGTTGGGCAATGGACTTTGCCCACCGGATTCATGGAATGGGACGAATCGGCCCCTGATGCAGCCGCCCGCGAAGTGCTTGAAGAGACAGGATTGATTGTCCGCATCACAGAGCTGTATTCTGTTGAAACAGGCATTCTTCCGCCGGACATTCCGGTGCTGGTTGTGTTTTTCAGGGCAGAAGAGACCGGTGGGAAGATGGAGGCTGGGGATGATGCCGCCGAGGTCGGATTTTTTGATCTCCATCAATTGCCCGGGCCCATCGCTTTTGCCAGCCATCGCAAAACCCTGGACTCCATCAAGAGTGAGATGTCGTGAATGTGAACCCGGTAAAATGCGTTGTCTTGTTGAGTGGCAGTGGCCGCACACTGGCCAATTTTCTGGAAAAAATCGAATCGGGGGAGTTGCCCCTGCAGATCGTGGCCGTGGTTTCGAGCCGCCGCAATGTGCTGGGGGTGGAGATTGCTCGAAGCCGGGATATTCCGGTGGAAATTTTTCCCCGGCGTCGGTTCAAAAGCATCGAATTTCACAATGAGGCCATCAACCATTGGCTGCTCCAATTTGCACCTGAACTGATTGTTTTGGCGGGGTATCTCTGTTTCTATTTGCAGCCTGAGGGGTTCACCGGGCCGGTGGTGAACATCCACCCTGCCTTGTTGCCCAAATATGGTGGGCAGGGCTATTATGGTGACAAGGTTCACCAGGCTGTGATCGACGCAGGAGATGATCAGAGCGGTTGCACTGTGCATCTTGTGGATGGTCAATATGATACCGGGCGTATTTTGGAGCAGCAAACTGTTGCTGTTTTGCCTGATGACGATGCAGATAGTCTGGCATCCCGAGTTTTTGATGCGGAGTGTGAGCTCTATCCGAGAGTGCTTGCCAAACTGGCTGGGGATATCCGGCAGAAATAAAAAAAAGGGCCACTCGCTGCCGGCCTGCTGGACCGGGGGGAACAATCCACCAGGCAACGGGTCACTGCGACGGCCCTTTTTCCAAAGGTGCAATTCAGAATTCAGGCAGAATTCCGTCAGAACAAATTGCACGATTTTTCACAATCACCCCTTGAAAAGCATGGGACGTGCCGGAAATTGGAAAATTAATGGTTTCTCGGTGCCGGTTTCTTGACCTCAGGGCAATCTGCTATAATCTTGACCTATTGGCAGATCCATGGCCTGATGGTTTTTGCCCTGGACGGTATCGGCTGCACCTGGTGCGGAAGCATCGTGCTCAATGCAACAAACTGGAGTAATTGGCCTATGGAAAAACTTGTTCGTGAAATGCTGGTCAAACTGGGGGAAGACCCCAATCGTGAAGGGCTTGTCAAAACACCTGAGCGGGTAGCCAAGGCCTGGCAGGAAATTATTGGCGGCAACGGTGAACGGCCGGGTGAACTGGTGCGGGGGGCACTTTTTGAGGCCGAAGGCCAGGAGATGATCATCGTCAACGACATCGATTTTTATAGTGTTTGTGAGCATCATATGCTGCCGTTCTTTGGCAGGGCCCATGTGGCCTATATTCCCAACAAGAAAATTGTCGGGTTGTCCAAGATTGCCCGGGTGGTGGATGCCTATGCCCGCAGGTTGCAGGTTCAAGAACGCATGACCGCCCAAATTGCCGCTTGCCTGATGGACAATCTGGAGCCCCTTGGTGTGGCGGTTACTTTGCACGCTCAGCATCTGTGCATGATGATGCGAGGGATCCAGAAGCAGAACAGCTATGCCGTCACCAGTGAAATGTTGGGATGTTTCAAGAATGATCCCAAGACGCGCGCGGAATTCCTGACCTTGATCAGGGAGAAACCCTGGTCCTAATCCTGCTAGTTTTTGGCCAGATAACTGTTCAGTTCCTGCACAGGAATATCCAGCAAACGGGCGGCCTTTTCCGGGTCGCCCTGGCAATATTTGATGGTGTTTTCCACCTGCTCCTTGATGACCTCCTGCAGCTTTCTGGGCTGAAAATCCCAACCATATGTGCCCAGAGTGATGCGTTCTCGGGAATACCTCGAAAGGTCTTCGGCGCCAAGCATGTCATCATCGCTGCTGGCGATGGCCGAGAGAATCAGTTTGCGCAACTCCTGCATGTTGCCGGGAAAAAAATACCCCGCCAATAGCCCCATCAATTCATCGGAAATGCCTTTAATTTTTTTAGTGTTTCGCCGATTTTCCTCTTCCAGAAAATACTGGGCCAGAATGGGGATATCCCCAGGGCGTTCACGCAAAGAGGGTATCTGCAGGCTGTTGACCATCACATGGTAAAGCAGGTCCCTGGAGAAACTTTCCTGGAACTGGCTGCTGGTCAGATCGTGGGTGGAAGAGACGATGAAACGCACATCGGCCTGCAGGATTTCCGTGCTGTTGTCCCGGTAGTATTCCCCCGTGTGCAGCACCTGATTCAGGCGCATTTGCACCGCCGGGCTCATGTGCTCAATATTGTTGATGAAAAGAGTGCCTCCTTCGACATCACTCAGTGCGCCGGGGATGGCCTCGCTGATACCACTCCAGTCCTTGGCCCGGCCGAAGAGGATACTGGAAAACTCGTCTGGAGTATGGGTCGTGCAGTCCAGGGACCGGCACTTGCCATCTTGTCGACCGCTGGCATTGTGCACGGCTCTG
>JAUUYW010000202.1 GCA_030590265.1 Candidatus Krumholzibacteriia bacterium | reverse complement strand
TGGATTGTGTGGATTGCCACAACCGGGCAACACACATCTATCAAGACCCTGAAACTGCCATCAACGAAGCCATGTCTGCCGGGACCATCGACAAGTCCCTGCCCTGGGCCAAGAGAGTGGCGCTGGAAGCTTTGACCACGCGGTATGTGGACAAGGACGCGGCCATGGTCGGCATCGAAAACTCAGTGCGTGGATTTTATTCTCGCGACCTGGGCGACGACAACCTGGCCACCAGTTCAGCGACTGATGGCATGATTGAGACTTTGAGGAGCATCTACAATCAGAATATTTTCCCCTTCATGAAAGTGGGCTGGAATACCTATCCCAGTCACTTGGGTCATCGCCAGGACACCGGTTGTTTCCGCTGTCACAACGAGAACATGACCGATGAAGCGGGAACGGCCATCCCTTACGATTGCACCCTGTGCCATTCGATTCTGGCCATGGACAGCGCCTCGGAATTCCAGTTCCTGCTGCCCACGGACAAAACGGATCCGGACCAGAAAATGCATGAGTATTTGCGGGATGAATTTCTGGGTGTGGAAAAAGAAACGGTCCAGGGTTATGTGGAACCTGTGGCCGAAGAAGACGTGGAACCTATGACCGAATAGTTTCCGTTGGAAATCCACTGAGAGGGGCAGCTGGTTCAGCTGCCCCTTTTTTTTAGGATCAACTGTTGGCCCGTTTCCACATGGCAGTGATGGCCACGCCATAGAATACCACCCCAGACCATCCCGCCACAATGGGTGGCAAGACCTGGTATCCACCCAGAACAACCATTGTCTTGGTAATCAAAAAATAGGAAAGCAGAAGGAACAAGGCCCGCCCCCCCTGCCCATACACGGACCGGTGACCCGGTTTGGAGGCAAGCACAATCCCAGTCAGAACAGCCAGAACATTGATCAAAGGCAGAGCATGGTCGGCTTGCAATATGGATTGCTCCGCTACCGTCAGAGCATTGAAAATTGAACCGGAAGCAGGTTCAGACCCAAGAGCAATGATTAAGTCAGTTGGCATGCCCAGACCCAGAAGCCTAAGCAATGCGCTGAACCCCATGCCCAATGCTCCTGCCAGAAGCAATGGCCAAGTTGTTTGAAGCAGCGACCAGCCAGCCGAGCTCAAAGCCATCAATTCATAATTGCGAGCCGAAGTGCCCATGGTAAAAAGGGTGGCCAGCAACAAGGCTAACGGCAGGATAAAATCCAAAAGGGCCAGTACAAATTGGAGGATGATGATGAAGTCATCCTGCAGTGGAGAGTTGAAACCCAGCAGATGATCTAAGAGATCAGGGAGGAAGAGCACTAATTGTAGAGCAAATAGAACAGCCAGGGCACGCAAAAGATTTTGCCCAAATATCTTCATTTGTTTTTGGTGAAAAACTGACATTCTGCTCCAAATAACACTGTCGAGGCGACCCGCGATTAAGCCACTATGACTGGCCACTGTTAAGAAAGTTTACCATGATCAGGTGCCATAGGAGACGGTTTCTTCTATCATCAGTATGGAGTTGAGCAATTTTCAACAGTTGGCTGGCGATAAGTTCCCCAACCTGAAAAGAGAAAACATGAAACCCACCGTATTGGTTCCCATCGCCGATGGTACAGAAGAAATTGAAGCTGTATGCATTATTGATGTATTGCGCCGAGCGGATATCGAGGTGACCGTGGCCCGGGTGGCCACACGGGACAACCAGAGCCTGGAAATTGTAGCCTCGCGTGGAGTTTTGTTGCGGGCGGAAATGGAAATAGCTGCCTGTTCCGAGGAAAATTTTGACGCCCTCGTAATACCGGGTGGCTTGCCTGGGGCCGAGCACCTGCGCGACGACGCCACCCTGACCTCACTCTTGAAAAGACACCATGAAAATGGAAAAATTCTGGCAGCCATCTGCGCCGCCCCGGCGGTTGTTCTTCAGCACCATGGTTTGATCGGCGAGCACCGTGCCACCTGTTATCCGGGAATGATGAATGATTTGCCGGCTGCTTCGCGCAGCAGTGAAAGAGTTGTCAGCAATGGCACCCTGATCACCAGTCGTGGCCCTGGAACGGCCCTGGAATTCTCCGTAGAATTGGTGAGGGTGCTCTGTGGGTCGCAAAAGGGTGAAGAAATTGCTGCCCAATTGTTGATCTGATTGTTGGCCTGATTGCTGGCCTGAGGATTTTTTTTAATTTTCAGCAGCCAGCTTCAAAGAGTCAAAAATCGATTGCACAAACTGGTCCGAAGTCAGCCAGGCCTGCCCCAGACTCTCATCCCATTCAGCACATGGTTTAGCAGCCTGAACCGCAGCCAAATCACCACCCATATCCATCTGCGCCGCCACATTTGCCCGCGCCCTGGTTAGCATATCCAAATGCTCAATCAGCTGATTTTTATTCAGCAACGGACCGTGGCCGGGAATGATTTGTGTTTCGTCGTCGCACAACCCCCCCAGGAGATTGACTCCCACGATCATGCCGTCGATGCTGCCCCCGGCGGCTGTGTCGATATACGGGTACAACCCAAAGAACACCACATCACCCGCATGAATGACATTGGCTTTGGGGAAGTGAAGCGCTCCATCTCCATCAGTGTGCGCATGGGGAATGTGGAAAGCCACGATGTCCTGGCCGTTGAAATGAAAGGTCAAGGAATCGGTGAAAGTGATGGTGGGCAAAAAACCGGGCTCCGATGCTTTGGTGGGACGTTGCAGAAGAGTGGAAAATTGGTCGGTCGAGAGACGACGACGCACATTGGTATGGCCCACCAAATGACTGCCGGATTCACCCAGGTTCTCGTTGCCGCCGGTGTGGTCACCGTGGTAATGGGTGTTGAAAACAAATTCCACTTGCTGGTCAGTCACCAGGGCAATGGCAGCCTTGATTTTTTCAGTCAGGGGCGCGTACTGATCATCGATGAGAAAGGCTCCGTCCTCACCCACGCAAAGGCCCATGTTTCCTCCGGCACCAGTGAGCATGAAAACACCATCGGCAAGAGTTGTGGTTTCTATTTCGACGCTGTCGAAGTCGCCTTGGGCAGATGCGAAGGGACTGATTATCAGCAGGGCCAAGGTGCAAAAAGCCAAAAAGCAGTGTTTCGAGTTCATGGAGACTCCGATTTTGATCCGGCTAATTCCCGGAGGTAAAGGCGCACTTCATTCATTCCGTTTTGATGGTTGGCGGTGCTGTAGAAATCATAAGCAAGGCGGAGATGCCGTCGGGCTCCGTCTGGGCGCTGCAAATCAAAGAGCAAACATCCCAGCACAAAGTGACGCAATCCAGTTTGGTAGGCATCGCTCACAGGACCCAATTCACTAAGGTTTTCCCCCAGCAAAATCAGACCAGGAGCCGGATCCTTCAGCTTCAGATAACAGAAAGCCATTCTTACTTTAAGGTAGTCACGATCTCCGATTCCGATAGTGTTCGGATTTTTTTTGGCCAAATTGTTGATTGGCTCGAATTCGCCCAAGGCCTCCTGCCATTGCCCCAGAGACATGTACGCAACACCCAAATCAAAGCCTGTGTTAAAAATGGAATGGACTGATTCTGGCAGCTCTGGATTGCTTTTTGCTAAGGCTGACTTTTCACCGAGTTCGAATATTTCCGGCACCAAGGCACTGGCGGCATAGCCGGCACTGCGGTCAAAATGGAATAAGTCCAAACCCTCCAATGCCATTGAATGCGTCATGCCGACAGCCTGGTCCAGGGAGTTCAAAATCATGGTTTCGCCAACGATATCCCGTTCCATTTCACCAACGGCGATCAGGTCGGTTTGGTGATCAAAAGCATACCGTAAAAAGTCCAGATATCCGGGCACAATCTGTGGATAAGCAAGAGGATCCAGCCCTGCATAGTGAGCCAGGTGGGGCTTGCGGGCCATCAAGTTTCTGGAACCGGTTTGTTCGGCAAGGGAGCGCACCTGGGGAGCCCATGCCAAAACCTCCAAAGGACACCGGGCAATGTAATATCGTTCCCCCTTGATGATGTCGCGGACTTGAGCAGTGGCCAGGGCCACCACAACCAGGGACGCCACTGCAACCGTCCGCCACTGTCTTTTGCAATTCAAGGGTGTTCGGTTGAAGCCAAAAATGGATCCATAGGCCATGGCAAAATATGCTGGAACCAAGGGGAAGGAGAATCGCGGGAGGTGAAAGACCAGGCACATGCCCAGAAATGAACTGGCGGCGAAGAGGAAGAAAACCATTTGATCCCGGCTGGGGCGCCATCTTTGGGCCACTACTTTCCAACGCCCTTTTCCCACTAGTGAAATGAGTATTCCCAGGAAACCACCAATCACCAGCGGGACTATCCAAAGGCCCAGGACCTGGGCCATGTCCCGACTGAAATGAAGTGGAATGTTTTCCAAAAAATGACCCACAAATAAGACCGGATCATGGGCGGCCAGATCAATCAGGGACCCGAATCCTTCGGGCGGGATGGTGCCGGCTCGATCGCCACTGTAAAACTCCTGCACGACATTCATCAGGTTGCCGTCGTTGAGCAGGTGTCCATTGAAGGCTAAATTTGAGGCAAACCAGGGAGTGGTTACGGCAAAAAAGCCCAGAACATAGGCTGTGGTCCCCAACCATCTTTGCCGCCCATTCAGGTGAGGAATTACAAATATGATGGAAACCAAGCCTGCCCCCAGCAAAACACCTCCGCTGTAACGCGTGAGAAAGGCCAAACCTGCAAGGGCGCCCGCCAGGACCAACCGTCGCCAACTGCGGGCACCGGCAACTGCCAATACCGTGGCCATGAACAAGAGCAAATACAACAGATCCGATGAAGCTTTGTGCGAATGCAAAAAGAATTCCATGGTGAGGCCGGTGGAGATGGTTGCGGCTGTAGCGATTCCCGAACCGAACAACCTTCGCAGCAACTGGTAGCAAATGAGCAAAATCGCGGCGGCACAGAGAGTGTTCAGGAGCACTGCTGAGCGATACCAGTCGGCGCCCATTGGTTCTGTCACTGAATGGATCGCCACCAGGACAAAGGAATACAGCGGGCCTTTGAAGGGATAGTTTGACACGGCAAATTGGCCATCCAGCAAGCGCTGGGCAGACACTGCCAACTCGGAATAAAAATCAGCTTCCACACCGATGTCGCCGATAGGATACCAACGCAAATGAATGAGGAAGGCTAGCACTGCGTAGATGACGCTGCAGAAGGCAACGACCAACATCGGACGGTGAACGGGCTTTATGGCAGCCATTTACCCACCTAGAACCTCATCCACCATGGCCAGCGCCTTTTGCAAAGCCTCTGCATCCGGCAACCCGGCCTGAGCCATATTGGGACGCCCTCCACCACGACCGCCAACAGCCTGGGCAATGGTTTTGACCAAATTCCCGGCGTGCAATTTCTTGCTGTCCACCAAATCAGCCGTCACCGTTACCAGCAGGGTAGCTTTGCCATCCAATTCGGCACCCAAAACAACCACACCATTGGCACCGAGACGATCTCTAACGTGATCCCCCAGCGTCATGAAGGCCGCCTTGTCCGGAGAAGGAGCCAACGCGCTGATAACCTTGAACCCGGCCACTTCCCGTGGAGAATTCAGCACGTCTTCCAGGGAAGCCTTGGCCGAATCCTGCTGAAGTTTGGCCAACTCCCGGCGCAGGTCCTGCCTTTCATCCAACAAGGTCTGAACCTGGTCAGCATAACTGTCGCCATCGGGGCGCAAAACACTACCGAGAGCCTTCAGTTGATCCCGGTCGGCACCTTCTTCGGCCACCGCCGCGTTGCCTGCCACCGCTTCGATGCGTCGCACACCCGCTGAGACACTTCCCTCGGATATGATGCGGAATGGACCGATGGCCCCGGTGGCTGCACAATGGGTTCCCCCACAAAGTTCAATGCTCGGACCGGTGGCCTCTTCAGCCAGATTTGTTCCTTCGGGCACAATTTCCACCACCCGTACGGTGTCCCCGTATTTTTCACCGAAGAGCGCCATGGCTCCCATTTTTCGCGCATCCTTTAAAGGAACGTCGGCGTGGCTCTGTACGGGAAAATCGGCCATGATTTTTTGCCGCACGATGGTTTCGACCCGAGCCAGCTCATTGGCTTTCATTCCTTCATCGTGGCGAAAATCAAAACGCAAACGACTGCTGGTCACTTCGCTGCCGGCCTGCTCCACATGATCGCCGAGAACTTCGCGCAGGGTGGCGTGCAAAAGGTGAGTAGCGGTGTGGTGCCGGACAACATCACGACGATGGTCCGCGTCCACCTTCAGCAACAAGGATTCGGCATTTTCCAATTCATCCCTGATTTCTGCAAGAGTGCCAACCACCACCAGCACGTTGCCCTCACT